>NZ_JBIWOE010000006.1:124522-371446 GCF_044767585.1 Streptomyces sp. NPDC101225 | reverse complement strand
CCGTCCGCTGCCTGCCCCTACACCTCCGCGATCATGCCCCGCACACGAAGAAGTCCCTGTTCATCGAACAGGGACTCCCTTTGCCACAACGCACTCAGCCAGCTGTTGAACTTGTTCTATCGACAGGGTGACGGGGCCAAGCAGATGCAGATAGGGCGCCTTTTGAGCCAGGAGGCTCAAAGTTGAAGGGCCTACCACTGGTCAGGCAGGACGCACAGCTCATCAACGCTCGGCTGCAACGCGCACGGGGCCTACGACACACCGCTGACGCAGTCACTGTCCTAGTCCTAGCCGCTCTTGTTCCGCCGTAGCGCAGAACGGCTGTGCCCTGTTATCGGCACATCACTCCGGGCCATATGGCACGTTGGGGCCGCACAGCGGACAGGTGTGCGCATGCTGCGGCACAATCAGTGTCATGGATGCGGGGGATGTGGCGCTAGTCGGCGCGGCGGCTGCCATCTTGGGCGCGGCCGTGGGGGCTGGCGGCGCCATAGGTTCAGCCATAGTGAGCGGTCGGAAGCAGGCAACAACACAACACGATCACTGGCGCAGGCAAGTTCGTAGGGACGCCTACGTTGCATTCCTCGGGTGCATCGCACAGTTCCAAGAGCTTTACCGTGCCGGGCGTGAACGGGAAATACTGCGCCAAGAGTTGCCATCAGGGTCCGCGGATCGGCTCAGAGGACTCATACGTGACATCGACAGTGCCGCCCTAGTCATAGAGCTAGAAGGTCCGCCCCGTGCCGCCCAAAGTGCGAGAGCTGTTGAGCGCTGTCTCGCGGAGTGGCAAGCGGCATGGTCGGTTGAGGCGCTGCGCACCACTAGAGGAGCTCCGCCCCGGACTGACGTGCCGTCGAGCGAAGCTATGTATGACCGCGTCGACGCTGCGATCGAACAATTTAAGGAAGCCGCGCGCTCAGCCCTCAGTCCGTCGTCGGTGCGCCCACTACAACGGTGGGTCCGCCGTGGTGCTGGAGCCGCGAACCCGACCTCTGAGTGAGCAGCGAGTGAGGGTCGCACGCGGAAGGCGGGCCGTGGATACTTTCCCAGTTCAGAGGCCCAATTTCATACTCCCGGCGCCTGCTCTCCGGAGCCGTGTGCGCAGGTTCGAATCCTGCCGGGGGCACCCAACATGAGGTGCCCAAAGACCCCGTCACCAGTGGAAACGCTGGGGCCGGGGTCTTCGCGTACGTGCCTGAAGCGCTGCTGCCTCCCGCCCCTCGAAGATCCTGGCGCACGGAACAGGACCAGACGCCTCCACGGCCCACCGCACAGCAAGCCACGACCTGGTTGCGGGACCGTCTACTCCCTGGGCCCCGGGGCACGCGGTGTTCATGACATTGGCGCTTCCCGACGGCACTGCCGAGTGGTGGATATTCCTCGGCACGTTCGTTCTCTACGTGCTCGCCCGCTGGTTCTTCGCCTGGCAGCAGGCGCGTCGCGAGGGCGACAGCCATCCGATGCGTGCCGCGTTGGCCGAGGAGGACGACCCGGACGCGCTGAGAGCGGCATCGGTGGGTGGCTTCCGCTCCTACCGTCAGCTCTTCGGCTTCGCCGTCAGCGCCCTCGCCGTGGTCCTGGTCGCCACTCTGACAGGGGGTCAGCTCCGTGTTGCCCTGCTGTGGATCGCAATTCCGATGCTGGTCATCGCCCTGTCGTACCTCGACTTCTGGCAGGCCCAGAAGGCGCGCTCAAGGACCGCGTAGACGGACACGCGTTCTGCGTCCTCGCCGCCCCCGTCCCGATGCGGTGTGCCTGGGCGGCACGGTGCCTTGCCGACGCGGCGCCCACGCTCGTCCGTCCTCCCTGCCGAGGGCAGCCGTAGAGCGCACTCCACCGGCGACTGTCTCCCGACCGCCACACCTACCGGGCCGAACGGCGGTCGCATGAGGGTCCTTCGGCCCCTGCTTCGGTCCGCCGGGGCCGCTGGATGGTCGAGGGGTGGCGCGATCGCGTCCACGCTGCACAACTGTCGGCTGGTGATGGCGATGCGCCGAACACTTCTCCCCGCCTTGGTCCTGACCGTGGTCACCGCCACCGCCGCCTGCACCTCGCCGAGTTCCGGAGGGACCGCCACCCCGCCGCCGTCGAGTACCAGGACCATGGCCACTACCACAGCCACGGCCACGACAGCCCCCTCTCCCCCGCCGCCGTCGGCACAAGCATCGCGTGGGCCCAGCGCCGTGGTCCGGGCCTACTACGACGCCATCAACGCGCACCACTACCGCACCGCGTGGAATCTCGGCGGCAAGCGGTTCAGCCCGACGTACGGCAGCTTCGTGGCCGCCTTCGCCGGCACGGCTCACGACCGCCTCCACATACTCCGGGTGTCCGGGCCTACGGTGGCCGTCAGGCTGGAGGCCACGCAGACCTCCGGCGCGGTCAAGCTCTACAGCGGTACGTATCAGGTCTCGGGCGGAGTGATCACCGGCGCCAGGATGCGACAGGTCGGCGTGTCCCCACCGGGCGGGACGCCCTCCCACTCCGCTGGCGTCTTCGTGCACCCGGGCGCCTTCTGCTCCCCCGTGGGCGCGACCGGAGTGACCGACCGCGGGACGCCGATGGTGTGCTCGTCCGCGTCCGGCGACCCCTACGCACGGTGGCGGCAGCGATGACCGCCGTCCCGTGACGGCGCAGGGATGCCTCAGCCGGACGCCTGCGACCGCGTATCCGCCCCATCCGCTCCATCCGCTCCATCCGCCACATTCGCTCCATCCGCCATATTCGCCGTACCTGCCGTACCTGCCGTACCTGCCGTACCTGCCGTACCTGCCGTACCTGCCGTACCCGCCGTACCCGCGGCACTCGCGGCACTCGCCGCCCCCGCCCCGCCCACAGCCACCCGCTCCTACCCTCCGTCCCCGTTCCATCCGCTTCCCCGCCTGCCGGACATCCCCCGGAGACCCAGGTCACAACCCGCAGGAGAACAACGTCACAGCCCTTCCCTCTGCTGCTCCTTTGGACCTCTGGCCTAGCATCCGAGCATGACGGTCCTGCCTGACGACGGGCTCTCGACGGCCGCCGAGTTCCCTGACGCAACCCACGAGCAGTGGCAGCACCTGGTGGCGGGTGTGCTGCGCAAGTCGGGCAAGGACGTCTCGGGTACGGCCGCCGAGGATGCTCTGTCCACTGCCCTGGAGGACGGGTTGCGTACCCGTCCTCTCTACACCGCGCGCGACACCGCAGCCGATCCCGGTCTGCCCGGTTTCGCACCCTACGTCCGCGGCGGTCGCCCCGAGGGCGGCACCGTCGGCGGCTGGGACCTGCGCCAGCGGCACACGACGGCCTCCGACGGCCTCGTGCTCGCGGACCTGGAGAACGGCGTCACCTCGCTCTGGCTGGTCCTCGGCGAGGGCGGCTTCCCGGTCGCGGAGCTCGGGCGGGTTCTCGACGGTGTCTATCTCGATCTCGCTCCGGTCGTTCTCGACGCGGGGAGTGAAGTTCCTTCCGCCGCACGTGAGTTGCTGCGGATTTATGAGGAGCGCGGTGTCTCCCGGGACGCCGTCCGCGGCAACCTCGGTGCCGATCCGCTCGGGCACGAGGCCCGCACCGGGAAGGGCTACGCCTTCGCCGACGTCGTCCCGCTCGCGCGGCTCTGCTCCGAGCGCTACCCGGGGCTGCGCGCCCTGACCGTGGACGCGCTCCCCTACCACGAGGCCGGCGGCTCCGCCGCCCAGGAGCTCGGCTGTTCGCTGGCGACCGGCGTGGCCGGTCTGCGCGAGCTGACCGCGGCCGGGCTGACCCCCGAACAGGCCGCCGCCCAGATGGAGTTCCGGTACGCCGCCACCGCGGACCAGTTCCTGACCATCGCCAAGCTGCGCGCCGCGCGCCGGCTGTGGGCGCGGGTGACCGAGGTGTGCGGGGCGCCGAGCGCGCAGGTGCAGCACGCGGTCACCTCGCCGGTGATGATGACGCGCCGCGACCCCTGGGTGAACATGCTGCGGACGACGATCGCCACGCTGGCCGCCGGCGTCGGTGGTGCCGACGCGGTGACCGTGCTGCCGTTCGACGACGCGCTCGGCCTGCCCGACGCCTTCGCCCGGCGCATCGCCCGCAACACGTCGACGATCCTCGTCGAGGAGTCGCATCTCGCCCGGGTGATCGACCCGGCGGGCGGCTCCTGGTACGTGGAGCGGCTGACGGACGAACTCGCGCACGCCGGCTGGGAGTTCTTCCGGCGGATCGAGCGGGCGGGCGGCCAGGCGGCCGCGTTGCGCTCCGGGCAGATCGAGCGGGATCTGGCGGAGACCTGGCAGGCGCGTACCGGCAAGCTCGCCAAGCGGCGCGAACCGGTCACCGGGGTCAGCGAGTTCCCGTTCCTCGCCGAGCAGGCCGTCGTCCGGGAGCCCGCTCCCGAGCCCCGGTCCGGCGGGCTGCCGCGGGTCCGCCGCGACGAGGCGTACGAGGCGCTGCGCGCCCGGTCCGACGCCCATCTCGCCGCCACCGGGTCCCGGCCGCGGATCTTCCTGGCCGCGCTGGGCCCGGCCGCCGCGCACACCGCGCGTCTCACCTTCGCCTCGAACCTCTTCCAGGCCGGCGGTATCGAGGCCGTGGCGGAGGGCACGTTCGAGGAGAGCGGCGCCGGCGAGGTGTGCCTGTGCTCCAGTGACGCGCTGTACGAGGAGCAGGCCGCGACCGTGGCCGCCGAGTTCAGGTCGGCGGGCGCCGGGCACGTGTTCCTGGCGGGCCGCCCCGGACCGTACTCCGACGTCGACAGTTACGTCTTCGCGGGCTGCGACGCCGTCGCCGTGCTGTCCGCCGCCCTCGACCGCATGGGAGTGTCCTGATGTCCGTCCCTTCCGTCCCCGACTTCTCCGGGATCGAGCTGGGCACCCCGGTCGCCGACGGCGGCGCCGACGCGTGGCGTACGGCCGTCAAGCAGGCCACGGGCGGGGAGGAGCCGCTGTGGGAGACGCCGGAGGGCATCGCGGTCAAGCCGCTCTACACCGGCCGTGACCTGGAGGGCCTCGACTTCCTCGGCACGTACCCGGGTATGGCGCCGTACCTGCGCGGGCCGTATCCGACGATGTACGTCAACCAGCCGTGGACCATTCGGCAGTACGCGGGCTTCTCGACCGCGGAGGAGTCCAACGCCTTCTACCGGCGCAATCTGGCGGCCGGCCAGAAGGGGCTGTCGGTCGCCTTCGACCTGCCCACGCACCGGGGTTACGACAGTGACCACCCGCGGGTGACGGGCGACGTCGGCATGGCGGGCGTCGCCATCGACTCGATCTACGACATGCGGCAGCTCTTCGACGGCATCCCGCTGGACCGGATGACCGTGTCGATGACGATGAACGGTGCCGTGCTGCCGGTGCTCGCGCTCTACATCGTGGCGGCGGAGGAGCAGGGCGTACCGCCCGAGAAGCTGGCCGGGACCATTCAGAACGACATCCTCAAGGAGTTCATGGTCCGCAACACCTACATCTATCCGCCGAAGCCGTCGATGCGGATCATCTCCGACATCTTCGCCTTCACCTCGCAGCGGATGCCGCGCTACAACTCCATCTCCATCTCCGGCTACCACATCCAGGAGGCCGGTGCCACGGCCGACCTGGAGCTGGCGTACACGCTCGCCGACGGGGTGGAGTACATCCGCGCGGGGCGTGAAGCCGGCCTCGACGTCGACGCGTTCGCGCCGCGGCTGTCGTTCTTCTGGGCGATCGGCATGAACTTCTTCATGGAGGTCGCCAAGCTGCGGGCGGCGCGGCTGCTGTGGGCGAAGCTGGTGAGGCAGTTCGAGCCGAAGAACGCCAAGTCCCTTTCCCTGCGTACCCATTCGCAGACCTCGGGCTGGTCGCTGACCGCGCAGGACGTGTTCAACAACGTCACGCGTACGTGCGTCGAGGCGATGGCGGCGACGCAGGGGCACACGCAGTCGCTGCACACCAACGCCCTCGACGAGGCGCTCGCGCTGCCCACCGACTTCTCGGCCCGCATCGCGCGCAACACGCAGCTGCTGATCCAGCAGGAGTCGGGGACGACGCGGGTGATCGACCCCTGGGGCGGCAGCGCCTATGTGGAGCGGCTGACCTACGACCTCGCGCGCAGGGCCTGGCAGCACATCCAGGAGGTGGAGCAGGCGGGCGGCATGGCCAAGGCGATCGACGCCGGCCTGCCCAAGCTGCGCATCGAGGAGGCCGCGGCCCGCACCCAGGCCCGGATCGACTCCGGGCGGCAGCCGGTCATCGGCGTCAACAAGTACCGCCCCGAGAACGGCGCCGGCGACGAGCAGATCGAGGTGCTCAAGGTCGACAACTCCTCCGTCCGGGCGCAGCAGGTCGAGAAGTTGCGGCGGCTGCGGGCGGAGCGGGACGAGACGGCGTGCCGGGACGCGCTGGACGCGCTGACGCGGGCCGCCGACGGCCGGGGCAACCTGCTGGAGCTGGCGGTGGACGCCGCCCGGGCCAAGGCCACCGTCGGGGAGATCTCGGACGCGCTGGAGAAGGTGTACGGCCGGCACGCGAGCCAGATCCGTACCATCACGGGCGTGTACCGCAACGAAGCCGGGGAGTCGCCGTCGGTGGACCGTACCCGAGCCCTCGTGTCCGCCTTCGAGGAGGCCGAGGGGCGCCGTCCGCGCATCCTGGTCGCCAAGATGGGCCAGGACGGCCACGACCGCGGCCAGAAGGTGATCGCCACCGCCTTCGCCGACCTCGGCTTCGACGTGGACGTCGGCCCGCTGTTCCAGACGCCGGGCGAGGTGGCGCGTCAGGCCGTCGAGGCGGACGTGCACATCGTCGGGGTGTCCTCGCTGGCCGCCGGGCATCTCACGCTGGTGCCGGCACTCAGGGAGCAACTGGCCGAGGAGGGGCGCGAGGACATCATGATCGTGGTGGGCGGGGTGATCCCGCCGCAGGACGTGCCCACGCTGCTGGAGATGGGCGCGGCGGCCGTCTTCCCGCCCGGGACGGTGATCCCGGACGCGGCCCACGACCTCGTACGGCGGCTGGCGGACGGTCTCGGGCACGAGCTGTGATCGAACTCGACACGTATGTGAAGGGTGTGCTCGACGGGAAGCGTGCGATCGTCGCGCGCGCCATCACGCTCGTCGAGTCCACCCGGCCCGCGCACCGGGCGCTGGCGCAGCGGTTGCTGACCGAGCTGCTGCCGTACAGCGGGAAGGCGCGGCGGATCGGGGTCAGCGGGGTGCCCGGGGTCGGGAAGTCGACGTTCATCGACGCGTTCGGGACGATGCTGACGGGGCTCGGGCACCGGGTCGCGGTCCTTGCCGTGGACCCCTCGTCGACCCGCACGGGAGGCTCCATCCTCGGCGACAAGACGCGGATGGAGCGTCTGGCCGTGGACCCCGCGGCCTTCATCCGGCCCTCCCCCACGGCCGGGACGCTCGGCGGGGTGGCCAAGGCGACGCGGGAGTCGATCGTCGTGATGGAGGCGGCCGGCTACGACGTGGTCCTGGTGGAGACGGTCGGTGTCGGGCAGTCGGAGACCGCGGTCGCCAACATGGTCGACTCCTTCCTGCTGTTGACGCTGGCGCGCACGGGCGACCAGTTGCAGGGCATCAAGAAGGGGGTCCTGGAGCTGGCCGACGTGATCGCCGTCAACAAGGCGGACGGACCGCACGAGCGCGATGCCCGTGCCGCAGCGCGGGAGCTGGCGGGCGCGCTTCGACTGATGCACGGCAAGGACGCCGCCTGGACGCCGCCGGTCCTGCACTGCAGTGCCCGGGAATCCACCGGGCTGGACACGGTCTGGGACCGTGTCGAGCAACACCGCGCCCTCCTCGACACCACCGGCCGCCTCACCACCAAGCGTCGCGACCAGCAGGTCGACTGGACCTGGACCATGGTCCACGACGAACTCCTCGACCGCCTGCGCAACGCCCCCTCCGTACGCTCCCTCGCCCCGGCCCTCGAACAACGGGTGAGAAACGGCGAACTGACGGCGACACTGGCGGCGGAGCGGATTCTGGGGGCGTTCCGGGAGGCCGAGGGGGGCGGAGGGACTCCCTGAACACGGGACCACGACGCCCCCACCTGCGGACACCACGGCCTGCTGCGGAACGGGAACGTTTCAGCTGGTCAGCGCAGTAGTGCCTTGATCACTTAACACGGTGAATCCGCCAACTGAACAGCGACTCGACGCCCGGGGGCGCGGTTGTCCTGGTGATCACACACGATCCCAGAAGGGGAGTCGCCTTGCTCTTGCACTGCACCGCCCGTCTCGCCACTGCTCTCACGGCGGCTGGAGCCCTGCTCCTGACCGCTCCGACGAACGCCTCGGCCGGGGCCGTCGGTACGACTCCGGTGAAGACCTTCGACTACAGCGTGGGCGGCATGACCGTGAAAGTGCCGACCGGATGTCTGTTCACTCATGTCATCCGCGGGAGTGGCAGGCGGATCACCTATCAGAACGCCGGCGTCGACTGCGCGTTCGTCGGAGCGCTCGGCAGCGGGTTCTGCAACTGGCGGATCGACTTCACCTACCGCGACACGAGCAACAGGACGTACCGCACCTCACGGGGCCGGACGCACAACGAGTGCAAGATCGATCCCATGCGGAACAACTCCCCGCAGACGCTGGCTCGTTACGGCAAGGCGTGCGCGCGCCTCTACGTCAATGGGGTCCCGCGGGTGAGCCAGTGCCACAGCATCACGAAGTGAGTGTCCTCATGCCGGATCAACGCCCTGGACCAGGGACGGAAGCGTCGCGTCGGAGCTGGGAGGTGCGACGAAGGTGGGTCGGGAACGGCGCGTTCCTCGCTGCCTTCGCCGCATGCATCGCCTTCTTCGGGTTCTTTCCCGGGCTGCCGCATGTCATCGACTGGGGGGCGATCATCGTGTCTCTCCTCGTCGGTGGGCTTGCGCGGTGGGTGTGCCGGGCGCGGATGAGCGAGGCGGACGACGAGAAGCCCGGACGTCGCATGTGACCTCGCGTATCAGGCCGAGCGCTTGCGTGGCGTCGATTTCTTCGCCGGGGTCTTCTTCGACGTCGTCTTCTTCGCGGCCGTCTTCTTCGTGGCCTGTGCGGACTTCGCCGTCGTCTTCTTCGCCGCGGTCTTCTTGGGCGCCGGCTTCTTCGCCGTCTTTCGTGGGAGTTTTCTGATCTCCGCCTCCTCCGTGGCGGGTTCGCCGCGGGATTCCCTGGCGGCCTTGACACTGTTCTCGAGGGCTGCCATGAGGTCGAGGACCTTGCCGCCGCTGGCCGGTTCGGGGGACTGCGGAGGTGCCTCGCCGGCGGCCTTCGCCGCCACGACCTCCTCCAGGGCCTCGCGGTACTCGTCGTGGAGTTCTTCGAGGTCGATCTCGCCCAGGGTGTCCATCAGGGCGTCCGCGAGGTCGAGTTCCTTGTCGTTGACGCTGATGTCCGTCTCGGGGGCGACGCCCTCGGGGGTGCGTACCTCGTCCGGCCACAGGAGGCCGTGCATGGCGATGGCGTCGCCGACCACGCGCAGCATGCCCAGACGTTCCTTGCCCCGCAGGGCGAACTTCGCGATGGCCACCTTGTTGCTGCGCTTCAGCGCCTCCCGCAGCAGGATGTACGGCTTGGCCGCCGCCGCGCCCCCTGCCGCGAGGTAGTACGCCGCGTCCATCTGGAGCGGGTCGATACGGTCCGCCGGCACGAACGCCACGATCTCGATCGTCCGTGCCGTGGGCAGCGGCAGGTGGGACAGGTCCTCGTCCGTGATCGGGATGATCGTGCCGTCCGTGTCCTCGTACCCCTTGCCGATCTCCGCCCCGCTGACCTCCTTCTCCTCCAGCTCGCAGACCTTGCGGTAGCGGATGCGGCCGCCGTCCTCGACATGGATCTGGCGGAAGGAGATGGAGTGGTGCTCGGTGGCGTTCACGAGCTTGATCGGGATGCTGACCAGGCCGAACGAGATGGCGCCGTTCCATATGGATCGCACGTGCAGCACCCTTTCGGTCGGTTTACACCATCCTTGGCGGTTTGCGTGAGATTCTCATCGTATGACGCCGATCACGGAGGTGGAGGGGAGGCGCCTCGCGCTCAGCAACCTGGAGAAGGTGCTGTATCCCGCCACCGGATTCACCAAGGGCGAGGTGCTGCACTACTACGCCACCACCGCCGAGGTCCTCCTGCCCCACCTGCGGGATCGGCCGGTCTCGTTCCTGCGGTACCCCGACGGGCCGGACGGCCAGGTCTTCTTCACCAAGAACGTGCCCCCCGGTACGCCCGACTGGGTCACCACCGCCGAGGTGCCGCGCACGGAGGGCCCGGCGCGGGCGGTGCTCGTGCAGGACCTGGCGAGCCTGATGTGGGCGGCCAACCTCGTCACCGAGTTCCACACCCACCAGTGGGTCGTCGGGGACCCGGGGGTCGCCGACCGGATCGTCTTCGACCTCGACCCCGGCGCACCCGCCGACGTCGTCGACTGCTGCCGGGTTGCCCTCTGGCTGCGCGAGCGCCTGGCGGCCGACGGGATCGGGGCCTGCGCCAAGACCTCCGGCTCCAAGGGGCTGCATCTGCTCGCCGCTGTCCGGCCGACGCCGTCCGACCAGGTCAGCGAGTACGCCAAGGGCCTCGCCGTGGAGGCGGAGCGCGCCCTGCCCAAGCTCGTCCTGCACCGGATGACGCGCAGCCTGAGGCCCGGCAAGGTGTTCGTCGACTGGAGCCAGAACGCGGCCCGCAAGACCACCGCCACGCCCTACACCCTGCGCGCCCGGCGCGAGCCCACCGTGTCCGCGCCGGTGACCTGGAGCGAGGTCGAGGCATGCGCGACGCCGGCCCAACTCGTCTTCCGGGCCCCGGACGTCCCTCCCCGGCTGCAGGACTACGGCGACCTGCTGGCCCCCCTGCTCGATGCGAACGGCGCCGCCCCACTCCCCCTGACCTGATCGCCCCCCCCACACACAGCGGGGGCCTGCGCGCCCTCGCCCCCCCCCACACGGCTCAGCCGCCGCTCACACCCACCGCCGCTCACACCGCACGGCTCAGGAACCCGCCGCTCACACCCGCACGGCTCACGACCCCGCCGCTCACACCCGCACGGCTCACGACCCCGCCGCTCACACCCACACGGCTCACGACCCCGCCGCTCACACCCACACGGCTCACGACCCCGCCGTTCAGACCCTCCGCCACGTCCGTCGGTCCCGGGCCATCGCGTGGAGTGCCTCCACGTCCGCCGGCTTCAGGACGCCGCCGAGCCGGGTCAGGCCCGTGAGCTCCGTGTCCCGCAGGACGCGGACCTCGCGGAGCGGGGCCGGGACCGAGACCTCCGCGGGCTCCGTGAGCGCCAGGACCGGATGGACCTCGGCGGTCAGCGCGTACGACGCCCGGTCCGCGCCGGCGCGGACGCGGCGCAGCAGCGGCTCGGGGGCGCGGCGGCCCAGCGTGACCATGGGGTCCGCGACCGTCACCCGCTGCTTGCGGGCGTACAGCGTGTGGACGGCGTACAGACCGCCCGGCCCGATCGCCAGATGGTGGATGCGGTCGCCGCCGGGCAGCGGCACCGAGTGCAGCGCGTGCCAGCCCGCGCCGTCGAGGGCGTCCAGGGCCTCGCCGACCGACTGCTCCGCCGCCAGCGCCTTGCGGCGCGGGTCCGGGCGCAGCCGGTGGGCCGGTCCGGGTTCCCGGTCCAGCGCGATCAGCAGGGCCTCGCCGGGCCGGTTGGGCGCCAGGTCGTCGTCCGGGTGGAGGGAGAGCCGGGCCAGCTCGGCCGGGTTCGGGACCGGCGGCGGCCCGACCGTCACCGGGCCGGTCAGGAAGGGGCCCAGCGCTTCGAGCACGCCGTCCTCCTCGCCCTCGCTGAGCAGGTTGACCCGCGCGGCCTCGCGGTCGTACCAGGCGATGTTCCGCCCGTCCGTGTGGCAAACGTAGAGCCGCTCCTGGCCGTGCCGCCAGGACGGTATGACTCGCAGTCCGGTCATTGCGCCATCACCCCTGACCATGGGAACAGGCGGGGTGCTCCCCAGGCAAGAAGACGGCTACCTTTGGGAGGAGTTGGGAGGGGGACTTGGGGAGGCGTTGTTGCGTACCCGCAGGAAGCAGCCCGACGTACCGGCTCCGGACCGTCCGTGGAGCGAGATCGTGCCCGGTCTGTGGATGGGCGGGCACCAGTTCAGGAACCGGACGGGCGATCTGGAGTTCGCGGTCGTACGGGACGAGTTCGATCTCGTGCAGACCCTGCTGAGACTGCCCGGACACGGGCCCGACCCCGGGGTGGAGCACCATGTCTGGGCGATACCGGACGGGCCGCTGGACGGCACACAGCTCGCGGGCGTGATGCGTCTGGCACAGGCCGCGAGCGAGGCACTGGACGAGGGCCGCAAGGTCCTCGTCCGCTGTTACCACGGCTACAACCGATCGGGGCTGGTGATCGCGCACGCCCTGGTGCACCGCGGGCACTCCGCCGAGCAGGCGATCCGGCTGATCCGGTCCCGCCGCTCGCCGTGGGCGCTGCACAACGACCTGTTCGTGGAGTATCTGCGGGCGGGTCTGCCGACGGCCCGGCTGCTGGAGGAGCTGGCCGAGTAACGAGGTAATCGTTTCGCCACACGAATAGGGTGTACCGGGTCAGCGATCGTTCCCAGCCACAGGAGTACCGTGCTCCGCCTCCGCGCCGCCCGCACCGCGCTCGCCGTCGCCGTTCTCGGCAGCCTGGCGGCGGGCTGCGGCGACGCGGGCGACCTGAAGGGCGCGGGGCGGACCCCGACCGCGACCAGCCCGGCCAGGCTGTGGCCGAGCCTGACGCCCGCGGCCAGCCCGGCCTGGAAGTACGACAACGGCGACGCCGAGACCATGAAGGGCGTGACGGCTCCCGGCGGGGACCTGCGCAAGCTGGACCCGGCGGCGCTCGTGCGGGCGGAGATCGCCCAGCACCCGGACGACTACGCCGGCTCGAAGGCGCCGTACCGCGAGACCGTGCGCCGGATGGCCTACTGCGGCAAGGAGCCTGCCGACCCCAGATGTCCGCTGCTCAAGCCGTACTACCGCGACATCACCGGTGACGGGCACCCCGACCTGACGCTGGGCTTCCGGCTGCTGCCCGGCAACCAGACGGCGGTGCGCGTCTACACCGTCCACGGCGGCCGGGTGATCCAGGTGATGTCCAACAACGACGCCGTGAGCGGGGTCGAGCTGGCCGGGCGCTCCGTGATCATCCACGCGCCGTCCGACCTGTCGGACTACGAGTACCGGTTCCAGTGGACCTGGGACCCCGATCAGCGGGTCATGCTGCTCACGCACGACGAGATGCTGCACATCGGCAAGCGCGAGCGCCCCTCGAAACCCTCGGCGGCGCCCTCCGCGACCCCCTCCTCCGCCTCCCCCTCGGCCACCCCGTGACGCGGCTCGGGCTACCCCAGTGGGCCGGCACGCTCGCCGTGAAGGCCGCCGTCTTCATCACCGTGATGTGCTGCGCGCTCGCCGCGATGCTCGGTGTGCTCGTGCATGTGTCGGTGACCAACCAGACCGTCGGCCAGGCCCGCGGACTCGCGCTGTCGCGGCTGTCGGACGCGACGAAGGCGTACGAGGCCGGTGACACGCTGCTGCCGGGCACGGGCGTGGATCCGGCGGGGCTGCCGAGGGCGCTGCGGGCGCTGGCGGTGCGCGGGGACCGCGGCACGATGGTCTCCGACCTGAACGGTCATCCCACGATGTGGGCGGCGGGTCCCGCCGACCGGGACCGGGCGCTGGCGGTCCAGGTCGACTACGCGCAGCAGTCCCGGACGATCGCCGGGCTCGACCGGGCGATCCTGTGGTCCTCGGGCCTGGCGATCGGGGTGACGCTGCTGGTGGGCGCGTTCTCGGTGACCCGGGTGACCCGGCGGCTGCACGCCACGGCACAGGTGGCCCGGCGGATCAGCGCGGGCGACCTGGACGCGCGCGTCGACGATCCCCGGACGAAGGACCCGACGCACCCCCAGGACGAGGTGGCCTCGGTCGCCGCCGCGCTGGACTCCATGGCGGCCTCGCTCCAGGGCAAGCTGCTGAGCGAGCAGCGGTTCACCGCGGACGTGGCGCACGAGCTGCGCACCCCGCTGACCGGGCTGCACGCGGCGGCCGAGCTGCTGCCGCCGGGGCGGCCGACGGAGCTGGTGCGGGACCGGGTGGCCGCGCTGCGCACGCTCACCGAGGACCTGCTGGAGATCTCCCGGCTGGACACCGGCCGGGAACGGCTGGAACTCGACGCCGAGGAACTGGGCGCGCTGGCCGCCCGGGTGGTACGCGCGTCGGGCACCGACACCTCGGTCGTCGTCCTCGCGGACGCCCGGGTGGAGACGGACCGGCGGCGCCTGGAGCGGGTCCTGGGCAACCTGGTCGCGAACGCGCACAAGCACGGCCGCGCGCCGGTGTCCCTGACCGTCGACGGTCCGGTGGTGACCGTACGGGACCACGGGGACGGGTATCCGGACTACCTCCTCGAACACGGCCCGCAGCGGTTCCGCACCGAAGGCGGCGCGAAGGGGCACGGGCTCGGGCTGACCATCGCCGCCGGCCAGGCGGAGGTGCTGGGCGCCCGGCTGGAGTTCGCGAACGCGGTGAACGGCGGAGCGGTCGCGACGCTGACGCTCCGCTAGGAGCGGGCGGAAGAGCCCGGTACCGGTGGCGGTTCGCCGCGCGCGGGACGGCGGGGCTTGTCGCGCGGTTCCCCGCGCCCCTCCTGGGCGCCCCTCCTGGGCGCCCCGGCGGGCGGCCGCTCCACTGGCCCACCACGACGCGCGACCCCCTGGCGCTGCTCCTAACGTGGCGGATAGTCAGCTTCGCCCCCGTTCGTGGAGGTATCTGCCATGTCCTTGCGTACCGTTCTCACCCGCGTCGCGATAACCACCGCCGCCGGCGCCCTCATCACCTCCGTGGCCGTCGCACCGGCACTCGCGGACGACGACTGGGACGGCGGCGGCGGCGACCCCGCGGCCGGTTCGGCCCAGCACGACGGCTGGGACCAGAACGGCCAGGGCGGCCAGGGCGGCCAAGGCGGCCAGGGCCTCCAGCGCCACTACCAGGGCGTCGTCACCGCGGGCGAACTGCTGCTGCGCAGCGCGCCGAACCGCGGCAGCCAGGTGATCCGCGTGGCCCACCGGGGCGAGCGGGTCTCGATCTTCTGCAAGACCTCGGGCCAGAGCGTGCAGGGCAACAAACTCTGGTACCTCCTCACGGACGGGACATGGGCATGGGGTTCGGCCCGCTACATCGACACGATCGGGACTCCGCCGCGCTGGTGCTGACACCCCCGGAGCAGGCGGGCACCGCCGTACGCGCGGTCCGTCTGCCCCGGCGGCGCGGCGTCGAACTCGCCCTCGTCGCCCTCGCCGTCCTGCTCTCCGTGTACGGCTACTGCGCCGTCGGCCTCGCCAGGACCGGCAGCGTCCCACCCGGCGCCGCGGGCTACGGCGCCGGGCTCGGTGCGCTCGCGCTCATGGCCCACGCCGCGGTACGGCTGCGCGCCCCGTACGCCGACCCGCTGCTGCTGCCCATCGGGGTGCTGCTCAACGGCCTCGGCCTGGTGCTGATCTACCGGCTCGACCTGGAGACCCCCCACGACCACGCGGCCCCCACCCAGCTCGTCTGGTCCACGCTGGGCATGACCCTGTTCACCGTGGTCGTCCTGATGCTCCGCGACCACCGGCTGCTGCAGCGCTACGCCTATGTCTGCGTCGTCGCCGCCCTCGCCCTGCTGCTGCTCCCGATCCTCTTCCCCGCCGTCAACGGGGCCCGCATCTGGATCCGGATCGCCGGATTCTCCATCCAGCCGGGCGAGTTCGCGAAGGTGCTGCTGGCGGTCTTCTTCGCCGCCTACCTCGCGGCCAACCGCAACGCGCTCGCCTGCACCGGCCGCCGCATCGGGCGGTTCAGGCGCCTCCAGCTGCCCACCGGCCGGGTCCTGGGCCCGATCCTCGCCGTCTGGCTGCTGAGCGTCGGCGTGCTGGTGCTGGAGCGCGACCTCGGCACCTCGCTGCTCTTCTTCGGCCTGTTCGTCGTCCTGCTCTACGTCGCCACCGGCCGCACCGGCTGGATCGCCGTCGGCCTGCTGCTGGCGGCGCTCGGCGCGGTGGCCGTCGGCTGGCTGGAGCCGCATGTGCACGGCCGGGTCCAGGACTGGCTGCACCCCTTCGCGTCGATCGACGCCGGCCAGGGCCCCAACCAGATCGCCCAGTCCCTGTTCGCGTTCGCCGCGGGCGGCGTCCTCGGTACCGGACTGGGCCTCGGCCACGGGATCCTCATCGGCTTCGCGGTGAAGTCGGACTTCATCCTCGCGACGGCCGGCGAAGAGCTGGGACTGGCGGGCCTGTCCGCGCTCTTCCTCCTCTACGGCCTCCTCGTGGAGCGCGGCTTCAGGGCCGGACTCGCGCTGCGCGACCCGTTCGGCCGGCTGCTCGCGGTCGGGCTGTCCTCGATCGTGGCGCTCCAGGTGTTCGTGATCGCGGGCGGGGTGACCGGGCTGATCCCGCTGACCGGCATGGCGATGCCGTTCCTCGCGCAAGGAGGCTCGTCGGTGGTCACCAACTGGGCGATCGTGGCGCTGCTGATCCGGGTGAGCGACTCGGCCCGCAGCCAGTACGACGGGGAGGCGGTCCCCTGATGGCGAAGCACATCCGGCACGCCGGCTTCTTCTGCGTCCTCCTGCTGGCCGCGCTCCTGGTCAACGCCGCCCGCATCCAGATCGTCAAGGCCCGCTCCTACGACGACAACCACGCCAACCGGCGCTCCCAGATCGCCCGTTACCACCAGCCGCGCGGCGACATCCTGGTCGGCGGCGAGCCGGTCACCGGCTCCCGGGACTCCGGCGAGCAGCTCCGCTACGAACGGACCTACCGCGACGGCCCGTTGTACGCCCCCGTCACGGGCTTCGCCTCGCAGGTGTACGGCACGACCCTGCTGGAGCACGTCAAGGACCCGGTCCTGTCCGGCACCGACCCGGCCCTCTCGGCCTTCCCCCTGGTGAACGGACTCACGCGGGCCCGCAACCGGGGCGGCGACATCGTGACGACGCTCGACCCGGCCGCCCAGCGGGCGGCGTACGAGGGACTCGACGGGCGCAAGGGCGCGGTGGCGGCGATCGAGCCGGCGACCGGCCGGGTGCTGGCGCTGGTGTCGAGTCCGTCCTACGACCCGAGCACGCTGTCGGGGAACGCCGCGGCGACGGCCCGCTCCTGGGCCCGGCTGAACGCCGATCCGGACAAGCCGATGCTCAACCGGGCGGTGCGCCAGACGTATCCGCCGGGTTCGACGTTCAAGGTGGTCACCGCGGCGGCGGCGCTGGACGCGGGCGTCGTCACGGATCTCGACGGGCCGACCGACTCGCCCGACCCCTATCGCCTGCCCGGCACCCGGACCACGCTGGTGAACGAGGGCGACGGATGCGGGAACGCCCCGCTGCGGGACGCCTTCGAATGGTCCTGCAACACCGTGTTCGCGAAGCTCGGCGTCGACGTGGGCGTGGCGGACATGGCGCGGACGGCGCAGGCCTTCGGCTTCAACAACACACGGCTGCGCATCCCCTTCTCCGTGGCGCCGAGCACCTTCGACACCTCGATGGACCGGGCGCAGCTCGCGCTGTCGTCGATCGGGCAGTACAACACGCGGGCCACGCCGCTGCAGATGGCGATGGTCGCGGCGGCCGTGGCGAACCACGGGCAGGTGCGCTCGCCGTACCTGGTGGAGCGGACGACCACGAACGCGGGTGCCACCGTGGCCACGGCGGGTTCGCGTCCCGCGCGCGCGGCGATGCGCCCGGAGACGGCCGACCGGTTGAAGGAGCTGATGGAGGACGTCGTGACGGACGGCACCGGCACGAACGCCGCCATCCCCGGCGCGATCGTCGGCGGCAAGACCGGCACCGCCCAGCACGGCATCGGCAACGCCGGCATCCCGTACGCCTGGTTCGTGTCGTGGGCGCAGGGCGAGGGCGACGCGGAGCCGCGGGTCGCGGTCGCCGTGGTGGTGGAGGACGGCTCGGCGGACCGCGAGGACATCACCGGGGGCGGGCTGGCGGCGCCGATCGCCCGGAGCGTGATGGAGTCCGTGCTGAACTCCACCGGATGAGACCGACGGCCCCACGCCGTACGCCTTCATCCCGCGGACGCCGTTCCCGGCGCGCGGCGCGGAACCGGTGCCGCCGGAGGTGCCGGAGGTGCCGGAGGTGCCGGAGGTGCCGGACGGACTGGGCTGCTCGGCCCGGTCTGGCGCCGACACCCCCTAGCGGCCCGCCTCGATCGCGTCCGTCACCTCCGCCACGCGCTCCCGCTCCTCCGCGGCGAAGCGCTCCGCGTCCAGGTGTTCGGCGATCTCCTCGTCCTGGGCCATCAGCAGGTCCAGGTTCGAGTCGCCGAGTTCGAAGACGCCCATGTCGACGTAGGCCTCCTGGAGGCGCTTGCCCCACAGGCCGATGTCCTTGACGCAGGGGACGATGCGGGAGAAGAGCAGCTTGCGGAAGAGCGCGAGGAACTCGGACCGTTCGCTGTACTCCTCCGCCTCGGCCGTCGGGATGCCGAAGTTCTCCAGGACCTCGACCCCGCGCAGCCGGTCGCGCATCAGGTAGCAGCCCTCGATGACGAACTCCTCGCGCTCGCGCAGTTCGGCGTCGCTGAGCTGGTGGTAGTAGTCGCGCAGCGCCATCCGCCCGAAGGCCACGTGCCGGGCCTCGTCCTGCATGACGTAGGCGAGGATCTGCTGGGGCAGGGGCTTGTCGGTGGTGTCCCTGATCATGCCGAAGGCGGCGAGGGCCAGGCCCTCGATCAGGACCTGCATGCCGAGGTAGGGCATGTCCCAGCGGCTGTCGCGGAGCGTGTCGCCCAGCAGGGACCGGAGGTTGTCGTTGATCGGGTAGAGCATCCCGACCTTCTCCTGCAGGAAGCGGGCGTAGATCTCCGCGTGCCGTGCCTCGTCCATCGTCTGGGTCGCCGAGTAGAACTTCGCGTCCAGGTCCGGGACCGACTCCACGATCCGTGCCGCGCAGACCATCGCGCCCTGCTCGCCGTGCAGGAACTGGCTGAACTGCCAGGAGGCGTAGTGCTTGCGCAGCTCGCCCTTGTCCTTCTCCGTGAGCTTGGCCCAGTGCTTGGTGCCGTACAGCGACATCGACTCGTCCGGGGTGCCGAGCGGGTCGTGGGGATCGACCTCCAGGTCCCAGTCGATCCGCTTCTGCCCGTCCCACTGCTTGTCCTTGCCCTTCTGGTACAGGGCGAGCAGACGGTCTCTGCCGTCGTCGTACTCCCAGCTGAAGCGGGCCGCGCCGTTCGCAGGTACCTGCCAGTGGGGGTCACCGGGATCCGTGGCGTACAGGTCGAAAGTCGGCATGTCCGCAGGCTCACACGTGGTAGACGCCGGGTCAACAAGTCGCGCACAGGGGATTGACGCGCTTGCTGACAGGCAGTCTCATAACCGATGGAGGATGTGACCCCCGGCAACGAGGTGGGATGAACCATGACGATCCTGTCGGAAGAGGACGCGCTGGACGGGCTGCGTGACGCACTCGGAGCACTCAAGGGCCGCGAACAGGTGGCCGAGCGGCTCCTCGCCTCCTCCGCCAAGCACTCCTTCGACCCGGACAGCGAACTGGACTGGGACGCGCCCTTCGAGGACGGCAAGTGGTTCTGGCCGCCGGAGCTGGTGTCGCTGTACGGCACCCCGATGTGGAAGCGGATGAGCGAGGAGCAGCAGATCCTGCTCTCCCGGCACGAGGCCGCGGCCCTCGCCTCGCTCGGCATCTGGTTCGAGATCATCCTGATGCAGCTGCTGTGCCGGCACATCTACGACAAGGCGGCCACCAGCGCGCACGTGCGCTACGCGCTCACCGAGATCGAGGACGAGTGCCGGCACTCGAAGATGTTCGCCCGGCTGATCTCGCGCGGCGGTACGCCCTGGTACCCGGTCTCCCGCGCGCACCAGAACCTCGGGCGCCTGTTCAAGACGGTCTCGACCACGCCCGGTTCCTTCACCGCGACCCTGCTCGGCGAGGAGGTCCTCGACTGGATGCAGCGGCTGACCTTCCCGGACGAGCGGGTGCAGCCCCTGGTCCGCGGCGTCACGCGCATCCACGTGGTCGAGGAGGCCCGGCACGTGCGCTACGCCCGCGAGGAGCTGCGGCGGCAGATGATGACCGCGCCGAAGTGGTCGCAGGAGTTCACCCGGGTCACCTCCGGCGAGTTCGCGCGGGTCTTCTCCGTCGCCTTCGTGAATCCCGACGTCTACACGAACGTGGGACTGGACAGGCGGGAGGCCATGGCGCAGGTGAAGGCGAGCGGTCACCGGCGGGAGGTCATGCAGACCGGCGCCGGGCGGCTGACCGACTTCCTGGACGAGATCGGGGTGCTGCGGGGCGTGGGACGCCGCCTGTGGAGGTCGTCCGGACTCCTGGCGTAGGAGACGTGCAGGCGGGCGGTTACGCTGCGAGGCATGACCCCGCCGTCCGCCGCCACCCCCGCCTACCGCCGTCTGAGCGTCGAGGAGCGACGCAGCCAGCTCCTGGAGGCCGCGCTCGGGCTCTTCGCGCACCGCGCGCCCGAGGAGGTCTCCCTCGACGACGTGGCGGAGGCGGCCGGAGTGTCCCGGCCCCTGGTGTACCGGTACTTCCCGGGCGGCAAGCAGCAGCTGTACGAGGCCGCGCTCCGCTCGGCCGCCGACGAGCTGGAGACGTGCTTCGACGAGCCGCGGGAGGGCTCGCTCCTGCCCCGGCTGGCGCGGGCCCTCGACCGCTATCTGGCCTTCGTCGACGAGCACGACGCCGGATTCAGCGCCCTGCTCCAGGGCGGCAGCGTGGTCGAGACGTCGCGGACCACCGCCATCGTGGACGGCGTGCGCCGGGCCGCCGCCGAGCACATCCTCAGCCATCTGGGGGTCGCCGACCCCGGCCTGCGGCTGCGCATGACCGTGCGGATGTGGATCACCGCTGTGGAGGCGGCCTCGCTGATCTGGCTCGACGAGGGCAAGCGGCCGCCCCTGGACGAACTGCGGGACTGGCTGGTCGACCAGTTCGTGGCCGTGCTCTCGGTGACCGCGGGCCGGGACGCCCAGACCGCCGCGCTGGTGCGGGCGCTGGAGCCCGTCCGCCGGGCGGGCCCGGCGGAGGATGTCTGACACTGGTGCCGTGAAGAGCGAAGACACCCCGTTCGAGGGCGGCCCGATGGACGGGCGCGTCCTGCCCGTCCTCGTGGGCCCCACCGGGCACCCGCCGAAGACGTACCGCATCCCGGTCCCGGACGCCGCCGGCGGCCCGCCCACCGAGGTCGTCTACCGGCGCGTGCCGCGCGGCCACAGCAGGCGGCTCGGCCTGCCCCTGGGCTGGAAGTACGCGTACGACCCGACGGGCAGGGCCGACAGGCCGAAGTGGCCGTGGTCCAAGCCGGACACCGCTCCGGACGCCACGCCGGGCGGCCGGGCGGACGACACCGACGGGTGACGAGGTTGCGCCGAACCGCGCACACCCGGCGCGGGTGCGCGGCGCGTGCGTCAACACCTCACTGTGCGGAGCGGAGGGGCCGCCCCGCAGCGGAGGTGATGACGTGTCAGGGAAGGTTCTGCGTCTGGTGTGCACGGCGGCAGCGGCCGCCGGCTGCGTCCTCGCGCCGCTGCCCGCGACGGCGGCGCCCGCGCCCGGCCCGGACGGCCGCAGCGTCGCCGAACAGCTGATGGACCTTCAGCAGCTGTACCGGCAGGCGGAGCAGGCCACCGAGACCTACGACGCCACCGCCGAGAAGCTGCGCAAGCAGCGCGCCGAGGTGGCCCGGCTGGACGGGGCGCTCACCAAGGCCCGCCTCTCCCTCCAGGACAGCCGGGGCGCGGCGGGGCGGCTGGCCCGGCAGCAGTACCAGAGCAGCACGGACATCTCCCCCTACGTACGGCTGCTGCTCGCCCGCGATCCGCAGCAGGCGCTCGACCAGGGCCATGTGGTCGGCCGGCTGGCGCGGGAGCGGGCCGAGACGGTGGGGCGGCTGACCGGCACCGAGAAGAAGGCGGACGCGCTCGCGCGGGCCGCCCGCAAGGCCCTCGACCGGCAGCTCTCCCTCGCCGCCCGGCAGAAGAAGGACCGGGACGACGTCCAGAGGCGGCTGAAGAAGGTCGAGGAGCTGCTCGCCTCCCTCACCCCCGAACAGATCGCCGCGCTCGGCGAGCTGGAGAAGAGCGGGGTCGACACGGCACAGCGGAAGCTCGTGGACGCAGGTGTGCTGGACGACGGCCGCCCGGCCTCGCCGGAGGGCGACCGGGCGGTGCGCTATGCCGTACGCCAGCTGGGCAAGCCCTACCGCTGGGGCGCCCAGGGCCCGGCGTCCTACGACTGCTCGGGGCTGACGTCGCAGGCCTGGGACCGGGCGGGGACGGCCATCCCGCGCACCAGCCAGGAGCAGTGGGCGCGGCTGCCGAAGGTCCCCCTCGGGCAGCTGCGCCCCGGCGATCTGGTGGTCTACTTCCCCGAGGCCACGCACGTCGCGATGTACCTGGGCCGGGGCATGGTGATCCAGGCCCCCCGCACCGGCGAGAAGATCAAGGTCTCCCCCCTCGCGAGCTACCCGATCCTGGGAGCCGTACGGCCGGACGAACGCCCCGAAGGGGCACCGGACGCCGTCTGACCCGGGGCGATCAGGCCCCGGCGACCGAGGCCAGGTACGCCTCCGTCTTCTCCGGTTCGTAGAAGAAGTTCTCGAAGTCGGACGGGTCGTTGAAGGCGTTGGCGAAGCGGTCGGCGACCGGCTGGAGCTGGCCCGCGGCGCCGATGAGGTTGAGGATGTGCTCCGGCGGCGGGGCGAGCATCGCGTTGGTCCACTTGGTGACGTGCTGGGCGGTGTTCCAGTAACGGTCGAACGTCGCCTGCATCCAGGTCTCGTCGAACTCCTTCTCGCCGTGCTCCAGGATCGAGGCGAGGTACGCGGCCGCGCACTTGGAGGCCGAGTTGGAGCCCTGGCCGGTGATCGGGTCGTTGGCGACGACGACGTCCGCGACGCCGAGCACCAGCCCCCCGCCGGGGAGCCGGCCGACGGGGTTGCGCACGGTGGGGGCGTAGCGCCCGGCCAACGTGCCGCCCGCGTCGGTCAGTTCGACCTTGGTCGCCCGCGCGTACTCCCAGGGCGTGAACCGCTCCATGAGTTCCAGGGTCAGGGAGAGGTGCTCCGCCGGGTCCTTGACGCCGTTGAAGACGTCGAGCGGGCCGCCCGGTATGCCCTCCCAGAACAGGATGTCGGCGGGGCCGGAGGTGGTGAGCGTCGGCATCACGAAGAGCTCGCCGACCCCGGGGACCAGGTTGCAGCGGACGGCGTAGAAGTCCGGGTGCTCGGGGCGCGGGCCCAGGCCGTGCACGTAGGCCACCGCCAGCGCGCGCTGCGGCTCGCCGTAGGGCGAACGGGACGCGTCCCGGCCGAACATGGAGACCAGCTCGCCCTTGCCCGCAGAGACCAGCACCAGGTCGTAGGTACGGGAGAAGTAGTCGAGGTCGGAGACCGCCGCGCCGTGGATCACCAGCTGGCCGCCGCGCTGCGCGAACGTCTCCATCCAGCCGGCCATCTTCACCCGCTGGTCCACGGACTGGGCGATGCCGTCGAGCTTGCCCACCCAGTCGATGGCACGGGCCGCGGGGCCCTCGCCCCAGGAACCCGGGGCCGCGACCGAGACGCCGAGCCCCTCGATCTTCGGGGCCTGGGACTCCCAGAAGTTCAGCTGGAGATCGCGCTCGTGCTGCAGCGCTGTGTGGAACATGCACTGCGTGGACATGACCCGGCCGGAACGGATCTCGTCCGCCGTCCGGTTCGACATCAGGGTGACCTCGTACCCGTGCGACTGAAGGCCGAGGGCGAGCTGGAGACCGGACTGTCCGGCTCCGACGACGAGTATCTTCCGCATGCGGGTGAGGGCTCCTAACGGGGGTTCACTCGGGAGTTTCGTCGAGCGCGTGGCCCACGAGGGACAGGAGGGTCTCGATCACCGAGATCCGGCGGCGCGCATCCATGATCATTACAGGTATGTGCGCGGGGATCGTCAATGCCTCCCGCACGTCGTCCGGTTCGAACAGCTCGCTGCCGTCGAAGTGGTTGACCGCGACGACGTACGGAAGCCCGCAGCTCTCGAAGTAGTCGAGCGCGGGGAAACAGTCCTTGAGGCGGCGGGTGTCGGCCAGCACGACGGCGCCGATCGCGCCGCGCACCAGGTCGTCCCACATGAACCAGAACCGCTGCTGGCCCGGCGTGCCGAACAGGTAGAGCACCAGGTCGTCGTCGAGCGTGAGACGGCCGAAGTCCATCGCCACGGTGGTGGTCAGCTTGCCGGGCGTCGAGGTGAGGTCGTCGGTCTCCTCGCTCGCCTCGGTCATCAGCGCCTCGGTCTGCAGGGGCGTGATCTCGGAGACGGCGGTGACCAGCGTGGTCTTGCCGACACCGAAGCCTCCCGCCACGACTATCTTCGTCGCGATCGGGGCGCGGGTGCGGTCCGTCTGCCAGGACCGCAGATTCTCGTCCTCGTCGACGGGCGGAGTGACGCCGGTGGCGGTGGCGGCGTCAGAGACGGCGGAGTCCATTCAGCACCCTTTCCAGCAGAGCGCGGTCCGGGCGGCCCGTGCCGTGACCGGTCCCGGTGCCGTACACACGGATCTTTCCCTGGTCCGCGAGGTCGCTGAGCAGCACGCGGACCACGCCGAGCGGCATCTGCAGCAGCGCGGCGATCTCGGCCACCGTGCGCATACGGCGGCACAGCTCGACGATGGCGAGCATCTCCGGCATCACCCGGCTGCCGTTGCCGCCTCCCCCGCCGCTCAGCGCGTGGGAGGCGCCCCCGGTCAGTTCCTTGCGCTCCTCGGGGGCCTCCAGCGCGGCCACGAACGTCTCCACGAGGAGGACGTGGCCGAAGCGGGTACGGCCGCCGGTGAGCGAATAAGGGCGTACGCGGGCCGGCTTGCGCTCGCCGCCGCGGACGGGGAGTTTGTTCGGCGAACTGCTCATCGGGCGCTCCCTGCGGACTCCTGTTCGAGGGATTGTCGTAGCTCGGTGCGGAGTTCGGGGGTCAGCACATGGCCGGCGCGGCCGACGAAGAGTGCCATGTGATACGCGACCACGCTCATGTCGCAGTCCGCGGAGCCGTGCACGCCGAGCAGCGAGCCGTCGCTGATCGACATCACGAACAGGCTGCCCTCGTCCATCGCGACCATCGTGTGCTTCACCTTGCCCGAGTCCATCAGCCTGGCCGCACCGACGGTGAGGCTGCCGATGCCCGAGACGATGGTGGCGAGGTCGGCGGCCGAGCCGCGCGGGCCGGCCCGCCGCTGCTGGGCCACGGCCTTGGCCTCGGCGTTGCGGCCGGGGTCGGAGGAGAGCAGCAGCAGACCGTCGGAGGAGACCACCGCCACCGACTGGATGCCCGGCACCTCCTCGACCAGGTTCGACAGCAGCCAGTGGAGATTGCGGGCTTCACTGCTCAGTCCGAAGGTACTGGGCGCGCTCAACTGCTTGCCTCCTCGACAGTGCCCCCCGTGGCTTCTTCGGATACAGCTGTTTCGGTGGTCGGCACCTCGTTCTGGGCCGTCCTTTCGGCGATCTCCGCCTCTATCTCGCGGTAGCCGGCCTGAGCGCCCTGGCGGAAGCCGCCGAGCCTTCTGCGGAGGGCCTCCGCGTTGACGGAGCCGGGGCGTTGGGGCTCGGTCTCGGCCGGGGCGGTGATCTTGGGTGTCCGCTTCGGGAGGCCCTTCGCGGTGACGGGTTCCTCCTCGTCCGGGAGGCGTGCGTGTTCCGCCTCGGCCTCGCCCTCGGCGGGCACGCGCGGCCCGGGAAGGGGCAGCTCGCCGTCCCCGGCCGCGGGTCCCGGACCGGACGGGACCGTGGCGGCCGGCTCGGCCGGCTGTCGCCCGGGCGGAGGGTCCGCCGCGAGCGGCTCCGCCGGCGGCGGGTCCGCGTCCGGCCGGATCGGGAGCAGGAGTTCCATCGTGGTCTCGGCCGGGGTCGGCGCGTGCTCGTCGGCCTCCGCGTCGGCGGCCTGCTGCGCGGCCTTCTCCGCCAGCGCGACCAGCGGGTCGTCCGTCGCGTGGCGGGCGTACAGCTCGTTGGAGTTGGCCTCGGCGTCGGCGCCCGGCAAGGAGAAGGAGTGGGCGGAGCCGGGCATCGGCGCGGACGCGGCCGGGACCGCGGCCGAGGGGGCCGCCGCCAGCAGGGCCTTCGGCAGGACCGCGACGGCCGCCACCCCGCCCTGCTTCTGCTCGCGCAACTGCACCCGCACGCCGTGCCGGTGGGCGAGCCGGGCGACGACGTAGAGGCCGAGGCCGAGGCCCTCCTCGCCCTCGTGGTCGTAGGGCGAGTCCGGGTCGAACTCGGCGAGGCGGGCGTTGAGCCGGGTCATGCGCTCGCCGGTCATGCCGATGCCCTCGTCCTGGACGGAGAGCATGACCTCGCCGTTCTCCAGGAGCCAGCCGGAGATCTCGACGGGCCGGTCGGGCGGGGAGAACGTGGTGGCGTTCTCCATCAGCTCGGCGAGCAGGTGGGACAGGTCGTCGGCGGCGAAGCCCGCGATGTGCGCGTGCGGCGGCAGGACGGCGATGCGGACACGCTCGTAGCGCTCGATCTCGCTGACCGCGGCGCGCACGACGTCGACCAGGGGGACGGGGTGTGCGCTCTGCTGGACGTGCTCGGTGCCGGCGAGGACGAGGAGGTTCTCGCTGTGCCGGCGCATCACCGTGGCGAAGTGGTCGAGCTTGAAGAGGGTGGCGAGGCGGTCCGGGTCGTGCTCGCGCTCCTCCAGTCCCTCGATGACGCCCAGCTGACGCTCGACCAGGCCGAGGGTGCGCAGGGCGAGGTTCACGAACGTGCCGCCGATGCTCTCCCGCAGCCGCTCCAGCTGGGCGGCGGAACCCGCGAGTTCCGAGCGCAGCTCCTCGCGGGCGTCGGCCATCTTCTGGCGCTGCCCGACCAGGTGCTTGCGGTCGGCCTCCAGCGTGGCGATGCGCTCGTGCAGGGCGGCGGCGTGCGCGTGCAGGGCGTTGACGGAGCGGACGACCTGGGCGAACTCGTCGTTGCGGCCGGTGAAGGTGACCGGGTCCTCGGCGGCCGGGTTCTCGGCCTGGGCGAGGCGGGCCGAGCCGCGGCGCAGGACGGAGAGCGGGCGGGTCAGGCTGCGTGCCATGGCCGTGGCCATGCCGACGGCGACCAGCATCAGGACGCCGAGGACGGCGATCCGCAGCTCCAGGGCGCTGACGTCGTCGTCGCGCAGCCGGGCCAGGTCCTTGGTACGGCGGTCGTAGAGGGCGGACTCCGCACCGCGCATGGCGTCGATCCGGGCGGAGAGCGCGGCGTCGACCTTCGAGGCGCTGGTGTCGAGTTCGGAGGTGGAGAGCGCCGGCTGATCGGTCAGCGAGGCGAGGTACTTCTCCGCGGAGCCGACCTCGGGTCCGGTGACCGTGGAGTCGTAGGAGTCCCGGGCGGACCTGGGCGCGGTGTCGCGGAAGGCGGCGAGGGAGGCGTCCGAGCGCAGCCGGGCCTGCTGGGCGGCGGCGGTCAGCGCGTCGCGCTGTTTGGTGTCGGCCGCCGTGGAGGTGGCCGTCCGCTCCGGCAGGCCGGTGATGGGGCTGATCACCGTCTCGGTGGACGTGGGGACGTTGAGGGCCGCGACGAGGAGCCCGCGGGCGGCGGCGGACTGCTGCACGGCGGAGTCCAGTTCGGCGAGCGCGTGGGCGCCCGAGCCGGCGCGGGGCGGCATCTGCTCCGCCAACCGCTCGGCGAGCCGGTGCAGTTCGGTGATGGCCGCCGAGTACTCCCCGTGCGTCTGCAGGGCGCTGCTCTTGCCGGTGAGCGCGGAGCGGCGCAGGGCGGCGATGCCGTCGAGGTCGCCGCGCAGGGACGAGGAGATGTCCGGGTCGTTCAGCAGCTCCTCGACCTGGCGGTCGACGCGTGCGCTCGCCTGCTCGCCGGGCGCCTTGGACTTGGGGCGGCCGGCGGCGATGTACGAGGTCACCTCGTCCCGCTCGTCGGCCAGCGAGTGGGCGAGGACGAGGGCGTTCTGGGTCTGCCCGGCCAGCGTCGCCAGGTCCTGGGAGTCGGAGAGCTGCCCGGAGGCGGCGAGGACGGAGGGAAGTCCCGCACCGGCGATGGCCGCGGCCACCACGGCCACGGCGACGACCAGGCGGTTGCGGACGTGTGTGGGGCGGCCCTTGCCGGTGGTGGTGCTGCTGCCGGGCGTGCGCTCCGCTTCCGTTACGGGGTCCGTCTGCTTGCCTGTGCGACGAGGCCGCGTCTTCTGCACCGGTGCTCGCATTCCTGACTCGTGATACTCATGGGCCCGGGTGACGCTCCGTCAACTCGCGCCGACCGTGCGCTCCCTCGGTACGGTCCCCGACCCTCCCAGTGCCGGTGGGCAGTGGCCGAGCATCACCTGACCCGCCACCCGAAGGAGTGAACATCGGAGGGGAGTTGGCGAGCAAGTTTCCGGGGCGCGCGCAGCGACCGTGCGCGGCGGGCCGGTTGGACGTCCGCGCGAGACGGTGGCAGTATTCGCCGACACGCATTCCCGGACCAACGGATTCCCCCGCAAATCAGACGGCTGACCTGCGCGAGTGCGCCCATGGGGCCAGCAGTGTCAGCCTTTCGCGAACCTTGTGAAGACGTCGTGCAGACTGGCCGAATGCATACGGAGGTTGTTTCGGAGCCCGGTGATCCGGCCCGCCCCAACGAGGACTTCGCGGCTGTCGCGCTGCCCGCTTCCGGCCAGGGCGGCGCCGTCGTCGTACTGGACGGAGTGACGCCACCGCGCGGCGGGACGGGCTGTCTGCATTCCGTTCCCTGGTATGTCGCGCGACTGGGCGGGGCGCTGACCGAACTGACCGTTTCCCTCCCTGATGTTCCGCTGGCCGAGGCCCTTTCCCGCGCCATCGCCCGCACAGCCGCAGCACATTCCGCCACCTGTGACCTTTCTCACCCACGCACCCCACAGGCAACGGTGGTCCTGGCGCGCTGGGGGACGGAGACCGTGGATCACCTGGTCCTCTCCGACTCCGCGCTGCTCCTGGAGTCGCCGCGGGGCTCGGTGACGGCGGTACTCGACGACCGTCTCTCCCGCCTGCCGCGCTCGTCCCTGGCCACGGACGCGATCGTGGACTCGACCGTCCGCAACCGGGAGGGCGGCTTCTTCACGGCGGCGGCGGATCCGGCGGTCGCGGAGCGGGCCGTCACGGGCTCGCTTCCCCGCCGGGAGGTGCGCGCCCTCGCGGCGCTCACCGACGGCGCCACCCGCTGGGTGGAGAGGTTCCACGAGGGCACCTGGGAGGACTGCGTCCGCCTTCTCCGCAAGGAGGGGGCCCGCGCCCTGGTCCAGCGGGTCCGGGCCCTGGAATCCGCCGACACGGAACGGGTGTTCCTGCGCCGGAGCAAGACGCACGACGACGCGACGGTGGTGTGGGTGGGGTGGTGACGCCGAGCGGCACCCCGGGGCCGTGAGGCGGACCCGTGGCCCGGACCCGTGGCCCGCATCCGAGACCCGGGGACGTGACGCCTCCCCGTCCCCTGCTTCCCCTACTTCTCCATGCCCCGGTTCAACCGGCTCAGCAGGCGGGCCAGTTCCGCGACCTCGTGGCGGTCCCAGTGGTTGAGCTGGCTGACGTAGCGGGCACGGCGGGCGTCGCGGACCTTGCGGACGCGGTCGTGGCCCTCGTCCGTGAGGTGGACCAGCCAGGCGCGGCCGTCGGCGGGGTCGGGTTCGCGGGCGACCAGGCCGAGGTCCTCCAGGGCGCGCAGCTGGCGGGACATGGTGGCCTTGCCGACCCCGATGTAGGCGGCGAGTTCCGTGGCGCGCTGACGCCCGCACTCGTCGAGGCGGATCAGCAGGCCGTACGCCGACGACTCCAGATCGGGGTGCACTTCGCGGGCCATCTCCCCCTGGTTGGCTCGGGCGCGCCGGAAGAGGATCGTCAACTCGCGTTCCAGGGACAGGTATTCCTGGTCTGCACCACTCGGTGACGTTTCCACCGGGAGTCGGCGCTCGTCCCCGTTTTCGCCTTCGTGCACGTCAGTCCCTGCCTCGGTTTTCCTGAACCTGAAAGTTTCCGCCAGACCACGCCGTTGCCGCAGCTCCCCAAGTATTTCGCAGGGCTAGACCAACGGCAGCCTCCGGCCCCTCTTCCACGCACTCTTCTACGTGCGTAGCTTCGATACCAGGCACCGAATGACATGCCCACGCCATCACTGTCGATGGCCGGGCCACGGCCCCGTACGGCCCCGGCACTCCCGCCGTGCGGGCGCCCTCCCCCACAGCATCACCGAGCTTTCGGAGGCACGCCATGCCCGTGCACAGACCCGGACCGGTACACCCCCGGCGCCCCTTGCTCGCCGGACTCCTGCTCGCCGCCCTCTCACTCGTCCTCGCCGCCCCCGCCGGCCCCGCCTCCGCGGCGGGCACCCCCGCCCGCGGCTCCGCCCGCATGGGCATGGGCGTCGCCGCCCACGACGGCAGCGCCGGCGCCCCCTCCTCCGCCGACGCCACCCAGACCGAGGGCGTCGACGTCTCCGGCTACCAGGGCAACGTCGCCTGGTCGACCCTGTGGAGCAGCGGGGTCAAGTGGGCCTACGCCAAGGCGACCGAGGGGACGTACTACACGAACCCCTACTTCGCCCAGCAGTACAACGGCTCGTACAACGTCGGGATGATCCGCGGCGCGTACCACTTCGCCACCCCCGACACCACCAGCGGCGCGACCCAGGCCAACTACTTCGTCGACCACGGCGGCGGCTGGTCCAGGGACGGCAAGACCCTCCCCGGCGTCCTCGACATCGAGTGGAACCCCTACGGCGCCGCGTGCTACGGCAAGTCGGCCGCCTCCATGGTCGGCTGGATCGCCGACTTCCTGAACACCTACAAGGCCCGCACGGGACGGGACGCGGTGATCTACACGGCCACCAGCTGGTGGACCGAGTGCACCGGCAACTACGGCGGCTTCGCCTCCGCCAACCCGCTGTGGATCGCCCGGTACGCGTCGACCGTGGGGACGCTGCCGGCCGGCTGGGGCTACTACACGATGTGGCAGTACACCTCGTCCGGTCCGACCGTGGGCGACCACGACAAGTTCAACGGCGCCCTCGACCGGGTCGTCGCCCTGGCCAACGGCTGACGCGCGGCCGGACGGCCGGCACGAGAAGAAGGCCCAAGCCTCCCTCACGGGACTTGGGCCTTCCCTCATCCGATGGCGTCCGTCACGCCGCCACCGGAACCTCCGGCGCCGCCTCGCTCGTGGCGGGCGCGAGCGCCAGCTCCAGGACCTGGCGGACGTCGGTCACGGCGTGGACGTCGAGCTTGTCCAGCACCTCGGCCGGCACGTCGTCCAGGTCGGCCTCGTTGCGCTTGGGGACGATCACGGTCGTCACCCCGGCGCGGTGCGCGGCGAGCAGCTTCTGCTTCACGCCGCCGATCGGCAGCACCCGGCCGGTCAGCGAGACCTCACCGGTCATCGCCACGTCCGTACGGACCAGCCGGCCCGACAGCAGCGACGCCAGCGCCGTCGTCATCGTGATGCCGGCGCTCGGGCCGTCCTTCGGGACCGCGCCCGCCGGGAAGTGGATGTGCACGCCGCGGTCCTTCAGGTCCGCGACCGGCAGCTCCAGCTCGGCGCCGTGGCTGCGCAGGAAGCTCAGCGCGATCTGCGCCGACTCCTTCATGACGTCGCCCAGCTGACCGGTGAGGGTCAGGCCCGCCGCGCCCGTCTCCGGGTCGGCGAGGGATGCCTCCACGAAGAGGACGTCGCCGCCGGCGCCGGTCACCGCGAGGCCCGTCGCCACGCCCGGCACCGCCGTCCGGCGCTCCGCCGGGTCCTGCGCGGACTCCGGGACGTGGTGCGGCCGTCCGATCAGGGAGCGCAGGTCGGCGTCCGTGATCGTGAACGGCAGTTCCCGGCCCCCCAGTTCGTGCTGCGCCGCGACCTTGCGCAGCAGCCGGGCGATCGAGCGCTCCAGGGTGCGCACGCCCGCCTCGCGCGTGTACTCGCCGGCGAGCTTGCGCAGCGCGCTCTCCTCCAGGGTCACCTCGTCCTTGTCCAGGCCCGCCCGCTCCAGCTGGCGCGGCAGCAGGTGGTCGCGGGCGATGACGACCTTCTCGTCCTCGGTGTATCCGTCCAGGCGCACGAGTTCCATACGGTCGAGGAGGGCCTCGGGGATTGCCTCCAGGACGTTCGCGGTGGCGAGGAACACGACGTCCGACAGATCGAGCTCGACCTCCAGGTAGTGGTCGCGGAAGGTGTGGTTCTGCGCCGGGTCCAGGACCTCCAGCAGGGCGGCCGCCGGGTCGCCCCGGAAGTCGGAGCCCACCTTGTCGATCTCGTCGAGCAGGACGACCGGGTTCATCGAACCGGCCTCCTTGATCGCGCGCACGATCCGGCCGGGCAGCGCGCCGACGTACGTACGGCGGTGGCCGCGGATCTCGGCCTCGTCGCGGACGCCGCCGAGGGCGACACGGACGAACTTGCGGCCCATGGCGTGCGCGACGGACTCGCCGAGCGAGGTCTTGCCGACGCCGGGCGGGCCGACGAGGGCCAGCACGGCGCCGCCGCGCCGGCCGCCGATGACGCCGAGACCGCGGTCGGTACGGCGCTTGCGCACCGCCAGGTACTCGGTGATCCGCTCCTTGACGTCCTCCAGGCCCGCGTGCTCGGCGTCCAGGACGGCCTTGGCGCCCTGGATGTCGTAGGCGTCCTCGGTCCGGTCGTTCCACGGCAGTTCGAGGACGGTGTCCAGCCAGGTGCGGATCCAGGAGCCCTCGGGCGACTGGTCGCTGGACCGCTCCAGCTTGTCGACCTCCTTGAGGGCGGCCTCCCGGACCGTTTCCGGCAGGTCGGCGGCCTCGACCCGGGCGCGGTAGTCGTCGGACTCCTCGGCGGAGTCCTTGCCCTCGCCGTTCAGGTCGCGCAGTTCCTTGCGGACGGCTTCGAGCTGACGGCGCAGCAGGAACTCCCGCTGCTGCTTGTCGACGCCCTCCTGGACGTCCTTGGCGATGGTCTCGGCCACGTCCTGCTCGGCCAGGTGGTCGCGCAGCTGCTGGGTGGCGAGCTTGAGACGGGCGACCGGGTCGGCCGTCTCCAGCAGTTCGATCTTCTGCTCGGTGGTCAGGAAGGGCGAGTAGCCGGAGTTGTCGGCCAGCTGGGACACGTCGTCGATGGCCTGCACCCGGTCCACGACCTGCCAGGCGCCGCGCTTGCGCAGCCAGGCGGTGGCGAGGGCCTTGTACTCCTTGACCAGTTCGGTGACGTGACCGGGCAGCGGCTCGGGCACGCTCTCGTCGATCCTCGTCCCCTCGACCCACAGCGCCGCACCCGGCCCGGTGGTGCCGGCACCGATCTGCACCCGGCCGCGGCCGCGGATCAGGGCGCCCGGGTCACCGTCGGCCAGCCGGCCCACCTGCTCGACCGTGCCGAGCACTCCGGTGCTCGGGTACGTCCCGTCGACACGTGGAACGAGCAGGACCCTCGGCTTTCCCGGCTCCGACCGGGCGGCGGCCTGGGCGGCCTCCACCGCGGCGCGTACGTCGGCGTCGTTCAGGTCCAGCGGCACCACCATGCCAGGGAGTACCACCTCGTCGTCGAGCGGCAGCACGGGCAGGGTGAGCGATGCGGACGTCGAAGCCATGATCTCCCCTTCGGCAGTCAAGTTGAGTTATGCCGACTCAATGCTTGGCGCGGCGCGGTTGTTCCCGGGATTCCGCGCCGTTCGCTGTCAGCGATCACGGACCCGCGGGAGACTTGCGTGCCGCCGTTCACAGGCAGGCACGGCACACGGCAAGCTCGTACGACGGACCGACGGGGGACTTGGGGAAGCCGATGGGCGAGGAGCAGCGACGGGGGCCCGCACGGCGTGCGGTGATCGCCGGGAGCGCGGTGGTGGCGGCGGGGGCCGCCGTGCCGCTGGTGGCGCGGGGGACGGGACTCGACGACGCGGCGGCCCCGCCGACCGCCGCCGCACGCAACGCCGTCGCGGCCGGGCCGGCCGCCCCGCCGACACCGCACCGGCGGCCCCGCTCCGACGACCGGCCCAACATCCTCCTGGTGCTGACGGACGACCAGCCCAAGGAGACGGACTGGGCGACTCCCAGGACGCTCGACTGGCTGGGCGGACAGGGCGTCACCTTCGGGCGGGCGTACGCCAACACCCCGCTGTGCGCCCCCTCGCGCGCCTCGATCATGTCGGGCCGGTACGCCCACCACCACGGCGTCCTCGACACCCGGCACCCCTACCACCTCGACCAGCACACCACCGTGCAGCGGCGGCTGCGGGCGGCCGGCTACCGCACGGGTCTGTTCGGCAAGTACCTCAACTACTGGCACACCGGCGACAACCCGCCGCACTTCGACGAGTGGCTGCTCCAGGAGCCGGTGGCGTACTACGACGGCCACTACAACGACGGCGGGACCGTCCGGAACATTCCCGGCTACAACACCACCGTGATCAGGGACCGCGCCCTGGCCTTCATCGAGAAGTCCCGCGTGGACCGGCGGCCGTGGTTCGCGTACGTGGCCACGCGCAGCGCGCACGAGCTGAACGTCCCGGAGCGGCGGTACGCCCGCACGCGCGTGCCCGGCTGGGACGGGCGGCCCTCCGTGTTCGAGCGCGACAAGGCCGACAAGCCGCCGTTCCTGCGCGCGGCGCACCACTCCTTCGCCCAGGGCCGCGCCCTGCGCGCACGTCAGCTGCGCACCCTGCTGTCCGTGGACGACGCGATGCACGACTTCCGCGCGAAGCTGCGCTCGCTCGGCCAGTTGGAGAACACCCTGGTGCTGTTCACCAGCGACCACGGCCTGTGCTGGGGCGACCACGGCTGGCTGCGCAAGTCGGTGCCGTACCGTCCGAGCCTGGAGGTGCCCTTCCGCCTGTCCTGGCCGGCGGGCGGCCTCGGCTCGGGCGGCGACGACCGGCTCACCGGCCTCGTCGACATCGCGCCCACCTTCCTGGCCGCGGCGGGCCTCGCCCCGGACACCCCGCACGACGGCCACTCGCTGCTCGACCGGGGCAACGACCGCGACCGGCTGCTCGCCGAGTGGTGGTGGAACCGGCAGGACCGGCAGCCGATCCACACCTGGGCGTCGTCCATCGGCAGGACGGACCAGTACACCGAGTACTACCGGACACGCCTGGACCGCGACGGCCGCCCCACCGGAGACGGGAAGGTGCTGTTCCGGGAGTACTACGACCTCGCCCGGGACCCCTGGCAGCTCGGCAATCTGCTGCACGGTGCGGACGAGGAGCGGGAGCGCACGCTCGGCGTCCCGGCGCTGGCCCGGAGTCTGGCCGCGGCACGCGGGGCGGCTTCCCAGGCGTACTGATCACGATGTGACGGGGTGATGACGGCTCACCCGGGCCGGGTGCTCAGCCTCCGGGGCGGGGCTTCGGCAGGCGGGCGGCCCGAGTCTCCCGGTACCAGCGCCTGACCAGCGGCCAGGTCGCGACGCCCGTCGCCAGCGCGATCAGATGGCCCCAGCCGGTCATCGGGTCGGTGAACCCGATCAGGCTCCGCACCAGCATGCCGCCGAACAGGACCAGCAGCGGCAGGCGCAGCCACGGCCCGAGCAGTCCCGCGAGGGCGCCCACGGCGGCGGCGACGCCGAAGCTGATGCCGTAGTCGAGGCGGTGCAGGGAGCTGTCGGGGAGATGGCCCACCAGGACCGCGAGGCCGACGGTGCCCTCGGTCACGAGGGTGGCGAGAACGTGCCCGGCGAGGAAGACGACCGCCGCGCGCGCCCCGCCCGTCCGCCGCTCCAGGGCGGTCAGGACGAGCAGGAAGCAGACGACGTACGGCGAGACGAGCCCGCCCGCGACCCACAGGGCGCTCGCCAGCAGGACCAGCGCGGGCGACTCCAGCAGATGCGCCACATCGGTGCTGGACGCCTGGTGCAGGGAGTGCACCAGCGAGGGGTCGGCGTACGCGCCGAACAGCGAGGTCAGGGCCAGGACGGCCGCGTAGCCGAAGGTGAACGGCGTGCCGGCGGGCGTCGGCAGCAGGCGCCGGGCGCGGCACAGGGCCCGGGTGAGCGGGGCGGGCGCGAGGGTGCCGGGCCGGTCCGGGCCGCCGCGCTGACGCGGCACCCCGTCCAGGAGCGCGGACACCTCGGGAAGGGGCGCGGCCGAGGGGTCGGGTCCGGCCGTCGCGGTGGGTTCCACGGTGAGGCGCTCCTTCCGTCGCGCACCACCCTTCGCAACCGCGGGAGCCGGTGTCTGTGACCGACACCACGCGGGAGCCGATTCTCAGCAACCTCTCAGGCTTCCGGTGCGCCCCGCCTCCCGCGCGTCCGCGGGCGGCTCGGGGCCGGAGCGGGATCGCCCGCCCGGCGTGGGCCGCGCATACCACCGTGGACCGCGGCGCATCCGCACCCGTGTCCCACGAACGGGTCATGCGCGGCCCCGGCGGCCCCCACGCGCCCTTCACCAGCCCCGCGGGCCTCCCGCCGCTGCCGTCGCGGGCACGGGCGGCGCCCGCGTGAGGTGCGCGCCGCACCCGTCCCGGCCCCCGGGCGCCTCCCGGAAATTCCCCGGGCCGCACCCGCCGGTTCGGGCAGGATGGGGCCATGACCGCCACCTACGACACCCCTGTGGTCCTGGACCGTCGCGAGGGACCGTACGGCGAGGTCGTGCTGCGCCGGCACGGCGCGTTGCTGCAGATCATCGCCAACGGCTGCTTCCTGATGGACACCTCCGACGGCCGCTCGGAGCGGCTGCTCGTCGACGCCGCGCGCGACGCCCTGGGCCCCCGCCCCGGGCCGCACGTGCTGATCGGCGGGCTCGGGGTGGGATTCTCGCTCGCACACGCGGCGGCCGACCCGTACTGGGGAGCGATCACCGTCGTCGAGCGTGAGCGCGCCATCGTCGACTGGCATCGCGAGGGGCCCCTCACCGCACTGTCGGCGCAGGCCCTCGCCGACCGGCGCACGGAGATCGTCGAGGCGGATCTGATCGCGTACCTGACTGAGACATCCGCCACGTACGACGCCCTCTGCCTGGACATCGACAACGGCCCCGGCTGGACGGTCACCGAGGGCAACGAGGGCCTCTACTCGCCGAGTGGACTCACAAGCTGCGCAAGGGTGTTGAAGCCGGGCGGCATCGTGGCCGTCTGGTCGGCCCAGCCCTCCCCGGATTTCGAAGAAACCTTGTGGAATGCCGGGTTCCAGCAGGTGCGTACCGAAGAGATCCCGGTTGCCCGGGGCGTTCCGGACGTCGTCCACATCGCCGTCCGACCTGGATAGCCGCGAGACGGTGACTCCCCGTACTCTGCTTCTCTGACGCGGATCATTCAAGCGTCAATCGCAAGCATGCGCAGGCAAAGCCAGTCAGAAGGAATGACCCCACGCATTCCGGAAAGCAACTCAGGGGCGGGCGATGGAGCAGACCCACACATCCCACAACGGCACGACGGCCACGCCGGGCGCACAGCGCCGGGTGCTGGTGGTCGAGGACGACCCGACCATCGTCGAAGCCATCGCGACCCGCCTGCGCGCGGAGGGCTTCCTCGTGCAGACCGCGGGCGACGGCCCGGCCGCCGTCGACACCGCGGAGGCCTGGCAGCCCGACCTGCTGATCCTCGACATCATGCTGCCCGGCTTCGACGGCCTGGAGGTCTGCCGCCGCGTGCAGGCCGCCCGTCCGGTACCGGTGCTGATGCTCACCGCGCGCGACGACGAGACCGACATGCTGGTCGGCCTCGGGGTCGGCGCCGACGACTACATGACCAAGCCGTTCTCCATGCGGGAGCTCGCCGCGCGCGTGCACGTGCTGCTGCGCCGGGTGGAGCGGGCCGCGCTGGCGGCGACGACCCCCCGCAGCGGCATCCTGCGGCTCGGCGAGCTGGAGATCGATCACGCGCAGCGCCGGGTGCGGGTGCACGCGGAGGACGTGCACCTGACGCCCACCGAGTTCGACCTGCTGGTGTGCCTGGCGAACACCCCGCGCGCGGTGCTCTCCCGTGAGCAGCTGCTGGCCGAGGTGTGGGACTGGGCCGACGCCTCGGGCACCCGTACCGTCGACAGCCACATCAAGGCGCTGCGCCGGAAGATCGGCGCCGAACGGATCCGCACCGTGCACGGTGTCGGATACGCGCTGGAGACCCCGACGCCATGAGCGGCGGTCCGGCCGCACGGAGAGGCCCCGGGGAGCCCTGGGGCGGTCTGCGCCCGTTCTCCATCAAGACGAAGCTGGGCGCACTGGTCGTCATCGCCGTCCTCATCACCACCGGGCTGATGATGATCGCGATGCGCACGGCGACGGAGCTGCGTTTCATCACCGTCTTCTCGATGATCGCCACCCTGCTCATCACGCAGTTCGTGGCCCACTCGCTCACCGCGCCGCTGGACGACATGAATGCCGTCGCGCACGCCATCTCGCACGGCGACTACACCCGCCGGGTGCGCGAGAACCGCCGCGACGAACTGGGCGACCTGGCGCAGACGATCAACCGCATGGCCGACGACCTGGAGGCTCAGGAGCGGCAGCGCAAGGAGCTGGTGGCGAACGTCTCGCACGAGCTGCGCACCCCCATCGCGGGCCTCAGGGCGGTCCTGGAGAACATCGTGGACGGCGTCTCGCCCGCCGACCCCGAGACGATGCGCACCGCGCTGAGGCAGACCGAGCGGCTCGGCCGGCTGGTGGAGACGCTGCTGGACCTCTCCCGGCTGGACAACGGCGTCGTACCGCTGCGCCGCCGCCGCTTCGAGGTGTGGCCGTACCTGTCCGGCGTGCTGAAGGAGGCCAACATGGCCGTCCCCGCGCGCGCGGGCATCGCCTCCGGCTCCGGCACCCACACGCGCACGGACGTCCATCTGCACCTCGACGTCTCCCCGCCGGAGCTGACCGCGCACGCGGACCCCGAGCGGATCCACCAGGTAGTGGCAAATCTCATCGACAACGCCGTCAAGCACAGCCCGCCGCACGGCCGGGTGATCGTGCGGGCGCGGCGCGGCGCTCAGCCCGAGTCGCTGGAGCTGGAGGTGCTCGACGAGGGCCCCGGCATTCCCCGCTCGGAGTGGCACCGCGTCTTCGAGCGCTTCAACCGCGGCAGCGCGGGCGCGACCAACGGGCAGGGCGGCGACGGCGGTACGGGACTCGGACTGGCGATCGCCCGCTGGGCCGTCGACCTGCACGGTGGCGGGATCGGCGTGGCCGAATCGGAACGGGGTTGCCGGATCCGCGTCACTCTTCCGGGAGAGACATCCGTCCAAAGTTGACGTAGGGTCCGCATCGCAGCCCCAAGATCCACCGGCGTCCGCGCTGACGGACACGTGTGATCAGGCAGACGCCCGCAGGCCGGGCGCGGCGGGCCTGCTCAGGCGTTTTCCGCTCCCCGCGATTCGAAGCGGAACCTCGCTTGTTTCCCGCCATTTCCAGGCCCGAAACACGGTTTCCGGTGTGACTTACACGACGATGAACCTGCCCGGCCTGACCTCAGGGGTCCGGGGGGCGTAGCCTTTATTCCCGCTGTCCATCACCTTGTGAAGCGGAAGAGGGCGGTTGCCGCCGTGTCGCCACAGTCCCCCAGTAACTCGAGCATCTCGACCGACGCCGACCAAGCGGGCAAGAACCCCGCGGCCGCGTTCGGTCCCAACGAGTGGCTCGTCGACGAGATCTATCAGCAGTACCTCCAGGACCCGAATTCGGTAGACCGAGCCTGGTGGGACTTCTTCGCCGACTACAAGCCCGGGGCACCCGCCTCGGCTCCGGCGGGTACTGCGGCCGCGGGGGCCGCAGAGACCACCTCCCCGGCGCCCGCGCCTGCCGCTCAGGCCCCGGCCGCCCCCGCGGCCCCGGCTCCCGCCCCGGCCCCCACGGCACCCAGGCCCGCGGCCGCCGCACCGGCGCCCGCGCAGCCGGCCGCCCCGGCGAAGGCCCCGGCCCCCGCCGCCCGGCCCGCGGCCAAGGCCGAGCCCGCGACGGCGCCCGCCGACGGTCCGGAGCTGGTGACCCTGCGCGGCCCCTCCGCCGCCGTGGCGAAGAACATGAACGCCTCGCTGGAGCTGCCCACGGCGACATCCGTGCGCGCGCTCCCGGTGAAGCTCCTGTTCGACAACCGCATCGTCATCAACAACCACCTCAAGCGCGCCCGGGGCGGGAAGATCTCCTTCACGCACCTGATCGGCTACGCGATGGTGCAGGCCATCAAGGCCATGCCGTCGATGAACCACTCCTTCACGGAGAAGGACGGCAAGCCGACCCTGGTCAAGCCGGAGCACGTCAACCTCGGCCTCGCCATCGACCTGGTGAAGCCCAACGGCGACCGCCAGCTCGTCGTCGCGGCCATCAAGAAGGCCGAGACGCTGAACTTCTTCGAGTTCTGGCAGGCCTACGAGGACATCGTTCGCCGCGCCCGTGAGGGCAAGCTGACGATGGACGACTTCTCCGGCGTGACGGTCTCCCTGACCAACCCCGGCGGCCTCGGCACCGTCCACTCGGTCCCGCGCCTGATGCCCGGCCAGTCGGTGATCATGGGCGTCGGCTCCATGGACTACCCGGCCGAGTTCCAGGGCACCAGCCAGGACACCCTCAACAAGCTCGGCGTCTCCAAGGTCATGACGCTCACGTCGACCTACGACCACCGGGTCGTCCAGGGCGCCGCCTCCGGCGAGTTCCTGCGCCAGGTCGCCAACCTGCTGCTGGGCCAGAGCGGCTTCTACGACGAGATCTTCGAGGCCCTGCGCATCCCCTACGAGCCGGTCCGCTGGCTCAAGGACATCGACGCCAGCCACGACGACGACGTCACCAAGGCCGCCCGGGTCTTCGAGCTGATCCACTCCTACCGGGTCCGCGGCCACGTCATGGCCGACACCGACCCGCTGGAGTACCGCCAGCGCAAGCACCCCGACCTGGACATCACCGAGCACGGGCTCACGCTGTGGGACCTGGAGCGCGAGTTCGCCGTCGGCGGCTTCTCCGGCAAGTCCCTGATGAAGCTGCGCGACATCCTCGGCGTGCTGCGTGACTCGTACTGCCGCACCATCGGCATCGAGTTCATGCACATCCAGGACCCCAAGCAGCGCAAGTGGATCCAGGACCGGGTGGAGCGCCCGCACTCCAAGCCGGAGCGCGAGGAGCAGCTGCGCATCCTGCGCCGGCTGAACGCGGCGGAGGCGTTCGAAACCTTCCTGCAGACGAAGTACGTCGGCCAGAAGCGCTTCTCGCTGGAGGGCGGCGAGTCCGTCATCCCGCTGCTGGACGCGGTCCTCGACAGCGCCGCGGAGTCCCGCCTCGACGAGGTCGTCATCGGCATGGCCCACCGCGGCCGGCTGAACGTGCTGGCCAACATCGTCGGCAAGTCGTACGCGCAGATCTTCCGCGAGTTCGAGGGCAACCTCGACCCGAAGTCGATGCACGGCTCCGGCGACGTGAAGTACCACCTGGGCGCCCACGGCACCTTCACCGGCCTGGACGGCGAGCAGATCAAGGTCTCGCTGGCCGCCAACCCGTCCCACCTGGAGACGGTCGACCCGGTCATCGAGGGCATCGTCCGCGCCAAGCAGGACATCATCAACAAGGGCGGCACGGACTTCACCGTCCTGCCGGTCGCCCTGCACGGTGACGCGGCCTTCGCGGGCCAGGGCGTGGTGGCCGAGACCCTGAACATGTCGCAGCTGCGCGGCTACCGCACGGGCGGCACGGTCCACATCGTCATCAACAACCAGGTCGGCTTCACGGCGGCCCCGGAGTCGTCCCGGTCCTCGATGTACGCCACGGACGTGGCCCGCATGATCGAGGCCCCGATCTTCCACGTGAACGGCGACGACCCGGAGGCCGTGGTCCGCGTCGCGCGGCTCGCCTTCGAGTTCCGCCAGGCGTTCAACAAGGACGTGGTGATCGACCTCATCTGCTACCGCCGCCGCGGTCACAACGAGTCGGACAACCCGGCCTTCACCCAGCCGCTGATGTACGACCTGATCGACAAGAAGCGCTCGGTGCGCAAGCTCTACACCGAGTCCCTGATCGGTCGCGGCGACATCACCCTGGAGGAGGCCGAGCAGGCCCTGCAGGACTACCAGGGCCAGCTGGAGAAGGTCTTCACCGAGGTCCGCGAGGCCACCTCCCAGCCGGCCACCTCCCCGGTCTCGGACCCGCAGGCCGAGTTCCCGGTCCCGGTGACCACCGCGATCTCCTCCGAGGTCGTGAAGCGGATCGCCGAGTCCCAGGTCAACATCCCCGACCACTTCCACGTCCACCCGCGTCTGCTGCCGCAGCTGCAGCGCCGGGCGTCGATGGTCGAGGACGGCACGATCGACTGGGGCATGGGCGAGACCCTCGCCATCGGCTCGCTGCTGCTGGAGGGCACCCCGGTCCGGCTGTCCGGCCAGGACTCCCGCCGCGGCACCTTCGGCCAGCGCCACGCGGTCCTCATCGACCGCGAGACGGGCGAGGACTTCACCCCGCTGCAGTACCTCGCCGAGGAGCAGTCCCGCTACAACGTCTACGACTCCCTGCTCTCCGAGTACGCGGTCATGGGCTTCGAGTACGGCTACTCGCTGGCCCGCCCCGACGCGCTCGTGATGTGGGAGGCGCAGTTCGGCGACTTCGTCAACGGCGCGCAGTCGGTCGTCGACGAGTACATCTCGGCGGCGGAGCAGAAGTGGGGCCAGACCTCCGGCGTCACGCTGCTGCTCCCGCACGGCTACGAGGGCCAGGGCCCGGACCACTCCTCGGCCCGTGTCGAGCGCTTCCTGCAGCTGTGCGCCCAGAACAACATGACGGTCGCGATGCCGACCCTGCCGTCGAACTACTTCCACCTCCTGCGGTGGCAGGTGCACAACCCGCACCACAAGCCGCTGGTGGTCTTCACCCCGAAGTCGATGCTGCGCCTGAAGGCCGCCGCCTCGAAGACGGAGGAGTTCACCTCGGGTCAGTTCCGCCCGGTCATCGGCGACGCGTCGGTCGACCCGGCCGCGGTGCGCAAGGTCGTCTTCGTGGCGGGCAAGCTCTACTACGACCTGGAGGCCGAGCGCGCCAAGCGCGGCGCCACGGACATCGCGATCGTCCGTGTCGAGCGTCTGTACCCCCTGCCGGGTGCGGAAATCCAGGCGGAGATCGCCAAGTACCCGAACGTCGAGAAGTACCTGTGGGCCCAGGAGGAGCCGGCGAACCAGGGCGCCTGGCCGTTCATCGCCCTCAACCTGATCGACCACCTGGACCTGGCGGTCGGCGCGGACGTCCCGCACGGCGAGCGCCTGCGCCGCATCTCCCGCCCGCACAGCTCTTCCCCGGCCGTCGGTTCCGCGAAGCGGCACCAGGCCGAGCAGGAGCAGCTGGTGCGTGAGGTGTTCGAGGCCTAGGCCCGGCCCCGCGGCAACCACGAGGGCCCGGCACCGAGTTCGTCGACTCGGTGCCGGGCCCTCGGCGTCGCGCGGACTACTCGTCGTCCTCGTCGTCCAGCCGGGCCAGCCACGTCGCCAGCCGCTCGACCGGCACCTCGAAGTCCGGGTTCAGATCGACGAACGTCCGCAGCTGCTCGGCAAGCCACTCGAACGTGACCTCTTCCTCGCCGCGCCGCTTCTCCAGCTCCTCGATACCGCGGTCGGTGAAGTACATGGGGTTTCTCCTGCGTGCGTGCGTACGTCGGGGGTCCGGAGCCAAGCCTAAGCAAGGAACGGCGGGCGCCGGACCGGGTCCGCACCGCCCGGCGTCAGTCGCGCGGCCTCATCACCCGGTACGCCGGCCCCGCCACGCCGTGCCCCAGCAACAGCACCCCCGCCGCGATCCAGCCCCAGCTGCGCCGCCGTACGCCCCACACGGTCAGAGGCAGGCCCGCCGCGACCTGGGCGAGGGACAGGGCGCGTGAGCCCCGGGTGCCGGACCGGAGCATCCGGGGCGCGAGGCGGCCGCCGTCGGCGGCGTGGTGTTCCGTGCGGTCCGCCTCGCGCCGTCCGGGCCGGTCCACGGCGCGGCTGTCCGCGAGGGCTCGGGCGACCTCGCGCAGGCGGTCGGCGGGCTCGCCGGGGGTGAGGCCGGCGGGCAGCGAGACCCCCGCGCGCGTGAGGACCGCGAGCAGGGCACGCAGGCGCGCGGGGGCGTCGGCGCCGGGATCGGCTCCGGTCAGGTGGTCCAGGGCCTGCGCGTCCAGCACCGGGTCCAGGCCCAGGCGGGAGGCGAAGGTGCGCATCGCCTCGTCCTCGCCGGCCGGGGTGCCGTTCGCGAGCCAGACGTAGCCCACGGGACGGCGGAAGCCGGAGGCGAGCGTGTAGCCGGCGCGGTCCGTGTCCCACCACAGGGCCAGTACGGGCCAGGGGGCGCCGACGGCGAGCGCGGTGGCCCAGCCGGTCAGGACGCGGTCGACGGGTTCGCCGCCGTCCCGCCACGGCCTGCCCTCGGGGACGAGGACGCTCCAGGCGTCACCGGCGCCGGTGAGCAGCATCGGTTCGCTCAGCAGGCGCGCGGCGGGGGCGACGGATTCCGGTACGGCCCGGCAGAGCAGCAGGGCACCGGGCGCGGGACCGGCGGGGCCGGCCGGACCGGTACGAGGGACGTCCGACGACATGTTCACAAAATAGGGCGATTCACCCTCTTGGTCATTTTCGGGGAGTCGCGGGTCACCAGAGCGGGTGTCTTGACTTTCCCCGTCCGCGATATATCGTGAATTGCAGAAGACGCGATATGGCGCGTTGCGGCGGGGAGGTCTGCACCATGTCCGAGTGGTCCGTCACGGAACCCAGGAAGCTGACGTTCGACGAGCCCGTGCGTGAGCTCCACGTACGCATCGTCAATGGAACGGTGAACGTGGTGGGGACCGACGAAGGTTCCGCCCGCCTCGAAGTCACCCGGATCGAGGGTCCACCGCTCCATGTGGCCCAGGTGGGCGGCGTCCTCACGGTGGCCTACGACGACCTGCCCTGGAAGGGCTTCCTCAAGTGGCTCGACCGCAAGGGCTGGCGGCGCAGCGCCGTCGTCTCCCTCGCCGTCCCGGCCGACACCCGCGTCGAGGTGGGCGTCGTCGGCGCCACGGCCGTGGTCTCCGGCCTGGAGGGACGCGCGGAGGTCAAGGGCGTCACGGGAGACACCACGCTGGTGAGCCTGACCGGCCCGGTCCGCGCCGACACCGTCTCGGGGAGCGTGGAGGCGCAGGCCCTCAGCGGGGACCTGCGGTTCAACTCCGTCTCGGGCGATCTGACCGTCGTCGAGGCGGGCTCCTCCGTCAAGGCCGACTCCGTGAGCGGTTCGATGATCGTCGACATCGATCCGGCCGGCCGCCCCACCGACGTCAACCTGACCAGCGTCTCGGGCGAGATCGCCATCCGCCTGCCCCACCCGGTGGACGCTGAGGTGGAGGCGAACACCGCGAGCGGCACCGTCTCGAACGCCTTCGAGGACCTGCGGGTCAGCGGCCAGTGGGGCGCCAAGCGGATCACGGGCCGGCTCGGCTCGGGCCACGGCACCCTGAAGGCGACGACGGTCTCCGGCTCGATCGCCCTGCTGCGCAGGCCCCCGGCCGAGGACGACGTCCGGGACGTGGAGCCCGAGGACGCCGGCCCGGAGGACACGGCCACCGGGGCCGGTCCCGCGAGCACCCCGGCGGACGAACCGCACCCAGGCCCGGGGGACAATTCCGGTTCCGGCGGGAGCGACGGTGCGACCGGCGCCCCGGCCGACGGCACGACCGACAAGAAGGTGCTCTGACATGCCCCCCGTCTTCGCCCACGGCCGCCTCCGCCTCTACCTGCTGAAGCTGCTGGACGAGGCCCCGCGCCACGGCTACGAGGTGATCCGCCTCCTCGAGGAGCGCTTCCAGGGGCTGTACGCACCGTCGGCGGGCACCGTCTACCCCCGGCTGGCGAAGCTGGAGGCCGAGGGCCTGGTCACCCACACCACCGAGGGCGGCCGCAAGGTGTACGCCATCACGGACGCCGGCCGCGCCGAACTGGCCGACCGCAGCGGCGAACTGGCCGACCTGGAGCTGGAGATCCGCGAGTCCGTCGCCGAGCTCGCCGCCGAGATCCAGGCCGACGTGCGGGGCGCCGCGGGCGATCTGCGGCGCGAGATGCGGGCCGCGGCCAGCGAGGCGCGCCACGCGGGCGCCAAGGGGCGCGGCCCGAAGGACGGCCCCCTGGGCGACTTCGCGGACTACACCGACAAGGACGCGTGGCGCGCCGCGAAGGAGGAGATGCGGCGCGTGAAGCAGGAGTGGAAGGAACAGGCCCGGCGCGCCAAGGACGAGAGCCGCCGCGCCCGCGAGGAGGCCCAGCGCGCGCGCCGCCAGGCCAAGGAGGCGCAGGAGCGGGCCCGGGTCCAGGCGCAGGAGGAGCTGCAGCGCATCGGCCGCCGGGTGCAGAGTCAGGTGCAGGACCACTTCACGCGCGGCGACTGGCCGACGGGGGTGCGGGAGGGCCTGACGGAGCTGGTCAAGGAGTTCGGCGAGTTCGGCAAGGACTTCGGCAAGGACTTCGGTTTCGGACGGGGCGACACCGGCACCTCGGCGTCGCGGCCGGAGTACTCCTACCCCCCGGAGGACTTCCCCGCCGACTACGAACCGGCCTGGGCGCACGAGGAGCCCAGCGGTGACGCGGCCCGCGACCTCGACCGCCTGCTCGACCGCTTCCGGGACGACATCCGCGACGCGGCCCGCGACCACGGCGTCTCCGACGAGCAGTTGCGCGACGCCCGCCGTCATCTCTCGACGGCGGCGGCCCACATCGGTGTGATACTGCGCCGACCGCAGGGCTGAGCGGCGGGGCCGGTGCGCGCGGCGCAGCCGGCCCCGGCCGCTCAGCCCGCCTTGGCCTGTCCGTCGCCGTACAGGATCCGGATGAGCTGCTCGTGGGTCACCCCGTGGCCGGCGAGGACCTCGCCGGCCACGCCGGGGCGGATGGTCAGGGCGAGGAGGATGTGCTCGTCGCCGATGTGGCGGTCGCCGTGGGCGACGGCGGTGCGCAGGGACCTCTCCAGGACCTGCTTGGCGCCGCGGCCGAAGGTGCGGCGGCCCGACCACCAGCCCTTGTCCTCGCGGTCGCCGGACATCGCGCCCACGCCGTGCACCTCCTCGACCCGGGCGACGATCTCCGGCACGTCGATCCCCAGTCCGGCCAGGGCGTCGGTGTCGGCCTGGGAGAGCCCGGCCCGCCGCCGCGCCTCGGCGACGGCCTGCCGTACGGACGTCCTGCGCTCGCCGGACAGTCCGAGTGAGGCCAGGGCGAACGACGCCCGGCTGCCCTCGCGCTCCAGCAGTGCGAGCAGCAGGTGCTCGGCCTCGACGCACGGCGCTCCCGTCCGCTCGGCCTGCCCGACCGCTCCCCGCACCACCTCGCGGGCGTCCTTCGTGAACCGCTCGAACATCAATGCCTCCCGTACTTCTTGTGCACGGCCTGCCTGCTGACCCCGAGTTCCGCGGCGATCTCCTGCCACGACCAGCCCTGGTTGCGCGCGCCGCGCACCTGCACCGCCTCCAGCTGCTCCAGCAGCCGGCGCAGTGCGGCGACGGCGCGCAGTCCGATCCGTGGATCACGGTCGCCGGCGCGCTCGGCGAGGTCGGTTGCTTCGGTCATGTTGTCAACCTACGTTGACATCCGACGTCTGTCAACCTTGATTGACACGCAGGGTGCGCGACAACGCGAACGGCGGGCCGGGGCATCCCCGAACCCGCCGCCCGCGGAGCGGGAGAAGGTCAGCTTCCGGTGAGCACGATCTTGCCGAACTGCCCACCCGACTCCATCCGCTCGAAGCCCTCGCGCGCCCGGTCCATCGGCAGCACCTCGTCGATGACGGGACGGACGCCCGTGGCGGCGCAGAAGGAGAGCAGGTCCTCCAGCTCGTCCTTGGTGCCCATCGTGGAGCCGACGATCTTGAGCTCCAGGAAGAAGACGCGGGTGAGTTCGGCGTGCGAGGGCCGGTCACCGCTCGTCGCGCCCGAGATGACGAGCGTGCCGCCGGGCTTCAGCGACTTCACCGAGTGGGACCAGGTGGCGGCGCCGACGGTCTCGATGACGGCGTCGACACGCTGCGGCAGCCGGGCGCCGGACTCCACCGCCTCGACGGCGCCCAGTTCGAGGGCCCGCTTCCGCTTGGCCTCGTCGCGGCTGGTGGCGAAGACCCGCAGCCCGGCCGCCTTGCCGAGCACGATCGCGGCCGTGGCGACACCGCCGCCCGCGCCCTGGACGAGGACCGAGTCGCCCGGCCGCACGCCCGCGTTGGTGAAGAGCATGCGGTACGCCGTCAGCCACGCCGTGGGCAGACAGGCGGCCTCCTCGAAGGAGAGCTCCCTGGGCTTGGGCAGGATGTTCCAGGTCGGCACCGCGACCTGCTCGGCGAAGGTGCCCTGGTAGCGCTCGGTGAGGATGGAGCGGGGCTCCTTGGGGCCCACTCCGTGACCGCTCTGCCCGATCACGGAGTGCAGGACGACCTCGTTGCCGTCCTCGTCGACGCCGGCGGCGTCACAGCCGAGGATCATCGGCAGCCGGTCGTCCGGGAGGCCGACGCCCCGGAGCGACCACAGGTCGTGGTGGTTGAGGGAGGCGGCCTTGACGTTGACGGTGCTCCAGCCGGGACGGGCCTCGGGAGCGGGACGCTCCCCCAACTCGAGGCCGCTCAGCGGCTGGTCGCGGTCGATTCGGGCGGCGTAGACGGCGAACATGAGGTCGACGATAGGTGGCGTTTGCAGGCGGCGGAACGCAAGCGCGCTGTGACACATGCCCTCTTGCCAAGGCGCCGGGTCCGTCGGATCACCTGAACGGGCGGATGTGCGGGCAAAGGAAACGGCCCCGTCCCTGGGGACGGGGCCGTCAGAGGGACGGTGCGTCAGCGACGCGCCACGCCTTCCGCCCGGGCCGCGGCGGCGACGGCCGCCGTGACGGCCGGAGCCACCCGCTCGTCGAAGGGCGACGGGATGACGTAGTCCGCCGCCAGGTCGTCCCCGACGACGCCGGCGAGCGCCTCGGCGGCCGCGATCTTCATGCCCTCGGTGATCCGGGAGGCACGGACCTGCAGCGCGCCCGCGAAGATGCCCGGGAACGCCAGCACGTTGTTGATCTGGTTCGGGAAGTCCGAACGGCCGGTGGCCACGACCGCCGCGTACTTGTGCGCGACGTCGGGGTGCACCTCGGGGTTCGGGTTGGCCATGGCGAAGACGAACGCGCCTTCGGCCATCGAGGCGACGGCCTCCTCCGCGACCGTGCCGCCGGAGACGCCGATGAAGACGTCGGCGCCCTCCAGGGCCGCCTCCAGCGAGCCGGTGATGCCGGCCTTGTTCGTGAAGGAGGCGACCTCGCGCTTGACCGGCGTCAGGTCCTCGCGGTCCGTCGAGACGACGCCCTTGCGGTCGGCGACGGCCACGTCGCCGATGCCGGCCTCGATCAGCATCTTGGCGATCGCCACACCGGCCGCGCCGGCGCCCGAGATGACGGCCCGCAGGTCCCCGACGGCCCGCCCGCTCAGCCGCGCGGCGTTGCGCAGCGCGGCGAGCGTGACGACCGCCGTGCCGTGCTGGTCGTCGTGGAAGACCGGGATGTCGAGCCGCTCCTGGAGCTTGCGCTCGATCTCGAAGCACCGCGGTGCCGAGATGTCCTCCAGGTTGACGCCGCCGAAGGACGGGGCGAGGCGCACGACCGTCTCGACGATCTCGTCGGCGTCCGTGCAGTCGAGCGCGATCGGCACCGCGTCGACGCCGCCGAACTGCTTGAACAGAATCGCCTTGCCTTCCATCACCGGAAGGGAGGCCTCGGGGCCGATGTCCCCGAGTCCGAGCACCGCCGTACCGTCCGTGACGACGGCCACGACCGACGACTTCCACGTGTAGTCGTGGACGAGCGCAGGCTGCTCGGCGATCGCGGTGCACACCCGCGCGACGCCGGGTGTGTACGCGAGGGACAGGTCGTCCTTGTCACGGACCGGCACGGTGGCCTGCACGGCCATCTTGCCGCCGCGGTGCAGCGCGAACGCCGGATCGAAGGAATCGAGGGGCTCCGCCCCGTCCTGATCCGCACTGTTGTCGCTGCGAGGATTGACGATCTCCGCTGCCACTTTGTTCTACCCCTTAGATCTTCATTGGTTGAGGGTGGCCACTCCTGGTGAGGGGTGGGCGGGACCGCGGATGCCCGATTCTGCTGATACGTACGGGTCATACGCGACGGGCGCGCCGCACACGCGCCCCGAGCCCCGGATGAGGGGTGTAAAGAACCTTCTTACCGGACGGACCGCACCAAGGACGAGTCCATTAAGCGCAAGGTCACATCCGGGGACCGGAAGGTCACGTCTCGGTGACAAGCATCGTCACGAAATGGGAGGACATGTCCGCGACGAACGCTTGACCAGCGGTCGAACGGTGATCAACGCCTCGGGGTGTGGTCCCGCATCCTGAGACATGGCGAAGATCTTCCGGCCGGAACGCCGGATTCCCGCAGATGGTCCGGTCATGTTGTACCGACCTGAGACGGTTCGGGGGTCACCCGTTATCCGATTTTGACATGGCTGGCCCCCTGAACGGATGAGTCCGAATGGCAGGATGCCGTAAACACACGAGGTCGCGACACCCGAAGGTGTGTGTTCTCGTCGACCCATCGGCAACTCCACCCATCCGCCGGAGGAACCCAAAATGACCGCAAGCTCCACCCGTCGTACGACCGCCGCACGCACCCGTCTGGCAGCGGCCGGTGCGATCGCGGTCGCAGGCACCCTGATCCTCACCGGCTGCGGTGACCAGACGGACAAGGGCAGCAGCAACAGCTCGGACACGTCGTCGTCCTCGGCCCCTCTCGCTTCCAAGCTCCCCGCCGACATCAAGAAGGCCGGCGTCATCAAGGTGGGCTCCGACATCGCGTATCCGCCGGTCGAGTACATGCAGAACGGCAAGGCCGTCGGCATCGACCCGGACCTCGCGGACGCCCTCAGCAAGCAGCTCGGCGTGAAGTTCGAGTTCCAGAACGGCAAGTTCGACAACCTGATCGTGGGCCTTCAGGCCAACCGCTACGGGGTCCTCATGTCGGCGATGAGCGACACGAAGGCCCGTCAGGACGGCGTCGACGCCGACACCGGCAAGAAGGTCGGCAAGGGCGTCGACTTCGTCGACTACTTCACCGCCGGTACCTCGATCCTGGTCCAGAAGGGCAACCCGAAGGGCATCAAGTCGCTCGACGACCTGTGCGGCAAGGTCGTGGCGCTGCAGAAGGGCACCACGTCCGAGGGCATCGCCAAGGCGCAGAGCACGAAGTGCACCAAGGACGGCAAGAAGGCCATCAACCTGCAGACCTTCGACACCGACCCCGAGGCGCTGCTCCGTCTGAAGCAGGGCGCGTCCGTCGCCGACCTGAACGACTTCCCGGTCGCGGCCTACAACGCGAAGACCTCCGGCGGCGGGAACGACTTCGAGGTCGTCGGCGACCAGATCGAGGCGGGTCCGTACGGCATCGCCGTCAGCAAGGACAACACCCAGCTGCGCGACGCCCTGCAGGCCGCGGTGAACGCGATCATCAAGAACGGCGACTACACCAAGATCATGCAGAAGTGGAACGTCACGGACGGCGCGGTGACCGAGGCGAAGATCAACGGCGGATCCTGAGCCTCCCGCAACGCTGAAAGGCAGTCACCGTGACTGACACTGTCGACAAGGCTCCGGCGCCGTCGGTTCCGCCGGAGCAGATCAAGGCCATCCCCGTGCGCCACTACGGCCGCTGGGTGGCCGGCGTTCTGGTCATCGCCGTGCTGGCGCTGATCGGGGTGGCCTTCTCCAACGCGAAGATCAACTACAGCGTCATCCCCGACTATCTCTTCGATCCGGGCATCGTGAAGGGTGCCTGGACGACGCTGTACATCTCGGTCCTCGCCATGGTGCTCGGCGTGGCGCTCGGGATCATCCTCGCCGTGATGCGGCTGTCGTCGAACCCGGTGACCAGCACTGTTTCCTGGTTCTACATCTGGTTCTTCCGCGGCACCCCGGTGCTGGTCCAGCTCCTGCTCTGGTACAACATCTCCCTCGTCTTCCCGGTCCTGAACCTCGGGTTCTACAAGGACGAGATGAACCAGGTGATGACGCCGGTCCTGACGGCGCTGCTGGGGCTCGGCCTGAACGAGGCCGCGTACATGTCGGAGATCGTCCGGGCCGGCATCCAGTCGGTCGACGAGGGCCAGACCGAGGCGTCGCACGCCCTGGGCATGACCCAGGGCCAGACGCTGCGGCGGGTGATCCTCCCGCAGGCGATGCGGGTCATCGTCCCGCCGACCGGCAACGAGTTCATCAACATGCTCAAGACCTCGTCGCTGGCCTACGCGGTGCAGCTCCCCGAGCTGATCAAGAAGGCCACCGACATCTCCAGCACCTCGCTGGCCGTCGTCGAGATGTACTTCGTGGCCTGCATCTGGTACCTGTTCCTGACCACGATCTTCAGCATCGTGCAGTACTACGTCGAGCGCCGTTACGCCCGCGGTTCGACGCGCAACCTGCCGCCGACGCCGCTGCAGAAGATCAGGACCAACCTGGCCAAGATGAACCTGTTCTCCCTCTCCAACTGGCGGCGATGACCCATGACCTCAATGGTGAAGGCCGAGGGCGTCCACAAGTCCTTCGGGGCCTCGCACATCCTCAAGGGCATCGACCTGGAGGTGAACCCGCGCGAGGTGTTCTGCCTGATCGGCCCTTCGGGCTCCGGCAAGTCGACCCTCCTGCGGTGCGTCAACCACCTGGAGAAGATCAGCGCCGGCCGGCTCTACGTCGACGGCAGCCTGGTCGGCTACCGGCAGAGCGGCGACAAGCTCTACGAGCTGAAGGAGAAGGAGGTCGCCGCGCAGCGGCGGGACATCGGCATGGTGTTCCAGCGCTTCAACCTCTTCCCGCACATGACGGCGGTGGAGAACGTCATGGAGGCGCCGATCCAGGTCAAGCGCGAGTCCAAGTCGGTCGCCCGGGAGCGAGCGAAGAAGCTGCTGGACCGGGTCGGCCTCGGCGACAAGACGAGTCACTACCCCTCCCAGCTCTCCGGCGGTCAGCAGCAGCGCGTCGCCATCGCCCGTGCGCTGGCGATGGAGCCGAAGCTGATGCTCTTCGACGAGCCGACCTCGGCCCTCGACCCGGAGCTGGTCGGCGAGGTCCTCGACGTCATGCGGGACCTCGCCGAGTCCGGCATGACGATGATCGTCGTCACGCACGAGATGGGCTTCGCCCGCGAGGTCGGCGACTCGCTGGTCTTCATGGACGACGGTGTGGTGGTCGAGTCCGGCCACCCCCGCGAGGTCCTGGGCAACCCGCAGCACGAGCGCACCAAGTCGTTCCTGTCCAAGGTGCTGTAAGCGGTCCGCGCACGAGGGGCGGTACGGAGACTCCGTACCGCCGCTCGTGCGTGCCCGGCTACTTCAGCGCCAGCAGCAGCGTGTCCGACGGCGAGCACCACACCGGCCGGGCCTCGCCGAAGCCGTGCTCCAGCAGGACCCGTGCGTGCCACCGCGCCGACGGCATGTCGCCGTCCGCGTGGTCGCCGTAGATCTCGAAGCGGCGGGCGGTCGGGCCGGCCAGGACCGGGTCCTTCGCGGCGAGCTGCCACCACTCCGCCCAGTCGAGGGCGCCCTCGCGCATGGCCCGGTCCATGCGGGCGTGGCGCCGGACGCGCTCGGCCGCGTTGATCCGGGGGGTGGTCTCGTCGATCATGTGGTCGGCGTTCATGAAGACGCCGCCGTGGCGGACGAGGGCCGCGATCCGGCCGTAGAGCGCGGCCAGCGGGTCGCTGCGCAGCCAGTGCAGGGCCGTGGCGGTGAGGACCGCGTCGTACGTCTCGTACGGCAGCCGACCGGGCCAGGCCGGGTCCCTGAGGTCGGCCTCGACGAAGGTGACCCGGTCGTCGCCCCGGAAGGTGCCGCGGGCGATGGCGAGCAGCGCGGGATCGAGGTCGATCCCGGTGCTGGTGGCCTTGGGGAAGCGGCGCAGCAGCCGGGCCGTGATGCTGCCGGTGCCGCAGGCGAGGTCGAGGACGCGTGGCTCGGAACCGACGCAGGCCCCGACCATGTCCAGCATGATGTCGAACCGCTCCTCGCGGTCCGGCATGTACCACTCCTGCTGCCGGTCCCAGCTCTCCTGCCAGGCCTGCCAGTCCGTGTCCCTCGTACCGGTTCCGGTCGTGACGGTCATGGAATCCCCTCTTCCCCGCACCCGCGTAATACCCTGGAAGGGTAGGCAGCCGTTACTTCCTCTCGCACACGACCATAGAGCCCCCCTGTAAGGACTACAAGTGGAACTGGCCTATTACTCGGACTACGCCGTACGCCTCGTCAACAGCGAGGAGCCGGGCCGGGGCAAGGACTCCCTGACCTCGGTCGAGGCCGTGCGCGAACTCTTCGGGGCCAACCAGTCGGCGGCCCGGCGCGCCACCGACGCCGACGTGACGCGGTTCCGCTCGGTGCGGGCGCGGCTGAGGTCCGTGTTCGAGGCGGCGGACAAGGGGGACGAGACGCCGGCGGTGGACCTGCTCAACTCGCTGCTGCTGGAGTTCCCGGTGAGCCCGCAGATCTCGGGTCACGACCACCGGGACGACGACGGCCGGCCGCTGTGGCACATGCACCTGGCCGACCACCCCTCGAACGCCACCGCCGGCTTCGCGGCCATCGCGGCGATGGGCCTGGCCTTCCATCTGACGGAGTACGGCGTCGACCGGCTGGGACTGTGCGAGGCGGCGCCGTGCCGCAACGCCTACCTGGACACCTCGACCAACCGCTCCCGCCGCTACTGCTCCGACCGCTGCGCGACACGCGCCAACGTGGCCGCCTACCGCGCCCGCAAGCGCCTGGAGGCGGACCGGTCCGGCAGCACGGGCCTGGCGGCCGACAGCACCCAGCGGGCGAGCGCGAACGGCGAACGCTGATCGCCCTGGAGGGGCCGGTATCGAAAGCGGACCTTGCCCAGCACCAGGTCCTCGGGCACGGTCCCGTAGTCCGTGCTGTCCCCGCCCGCGTAGGAGTTGTCGCCGAGCACCCACCAGCCGCCGTCCCGGCGCTCCGCCGCGCGCTTGACGACGAGCAGGTCCTGCTGGAAGGGATGGCGCAGGACAACCACGTCCCCGGGCCTGATCCGGGCCCCGTAGTGCACCACGAGGCGGTCCCCGTGGTGGAGCGTGGGCACCATGGACGGGCCGGTCACCTCGGCCGTCCCGAAGGGCAGCAGCGCCCGCCCACGCTCGATCTCCTGCGACAGCTCCGGCATACCCGGCACCTCCCCGGTACGTTCCTCCACCAGTCTCAGTCTCACCCCGGACTTTTGTCCTAAGCCCATGGGGGCACTCGCGATTTCGGCTCCTCCAGGGAGTAATGTCGCACCTGAGAAGACGATCACGAGGAAGGAACGCTTCATGCTTTCCCGCCTGTTTGCCCCCAAGGTCAAGGTCAGCGCACACTGCGACCTGCCCTGCGGTGTGTACGACCCGGCCCAGGCCCGCATCGAGGCGGAGTCCGTGAAGGCCGTCCAGGAGAAGATGGCCGGCAACGACGACCCGCACTTCCAGGCGCGTGCCACCGTCATCAAGGAGCAGCGCGCCGAGCTCGCGAAGCACCACGTCTCCGTGCTCTGGAGCGACTACTTCAAGCCCCCGCACTTCGAGAAGTACCCGGAGCTGCACCAGCTGGTCAACGACACCCTGAAGGCCCTCTCGGCCGCCAAGGGCTCGACCGACCCGGCCACGGGCCAGAAGGCTCTGGACTACATCGCCCAGATCGACAAGATCTTCTGGGAGACCAAGAAGGCCTGACCACGGCCCGTTCGCCAGGACCGGCGATCGGTGCACCATCGCAGGTCCACGGGCACCCCGAAGGGGCCCGGCCGGGAAACCGGCCGGGCCCCTTCGGCCGCACCGGCGGCCGCCGCCCCGGCCGTCCCGGCACCCGGCCGGTGGGCACCGTGCGATGCTGACGGGGTGAACCGTGAGGATCTGGTACGGCTGCGCCGGGCGCGCGACCGCATGGACCGCGAGTACGCCGAGCCCCTCGACATATCCGCTCTCGCCCGCACCGCGCTGATGTCCCCCGGCCACTTCCAGCGCAGCTTCCGCACGGCGTTCGGCGAGACCCCGTACGGCTATCTCATGACCCGCCGGATCGAGCGCGCGAAGGCGCTGCTGCGGCGCGGCGACCTCACGGTCACGGAGGTCTGCCTCGCGGTCGGCTGTACGTCCCTCGGCTCCTTCAGCGCCCGCTTCACGGAACTGGTGGGCGAGACACCGAGCTCCTACCGGGCCCGCTCGCACGAGGAGAGCGCGGAGATCCCGCCCTGCGTGGCGCGGGCGTACACGCGTCCGAGACGGGCGTCGCACCCGCAACGACCTTAGGTTGGACCCATGGACCTGAAACTGAACAATTGTTTTATCGCCGTCGACGACCACGACAAGGCCGTCGCCTTCTACTGCGACGTCCTGGGCCTGGAGATCCGCAACGACGTCAAGTACGAGGGGATGCGGTGGGTGACCGTCGGATCGCCGCTGCAGCCGGACGTGTCGATCGTCCTGGAGCCGCCCGCGGCCAACCCCGACCTCTCCCCCGCCGACCGGGACGCGATGGAGCAGCTGCTGGCCAAGGGCATGCTGCGCGGGGTCAACTTCACCACCGAGGACTGCGACGCCCTCTTCGCCCGCGTCCGGGAATCGGGCGCCGAGGTGATCCAGGAGCCGACGGACATGCCCTACGGCGTCCGGGACTGCGCCTTCCGCGATCCGGCGGGGAACATGCTGCGGTTCATGGAACGCGCCGCCTGAACGCGCGCAGCGCCGCGCGTCAGCCGTCCAGCCGGGCGGCCCGCGCCCGCAGATAGCGCTGTTCGGGCAGGCTCAGGGTCTGCGCGGCAGCCGACTCGTAGGCGCGGCGGGCCCCGGCCGGGTCGCCCGCGCGCTCCAGCAGATGGCCGCGGGCCGCGTCGAGGCGGTGGCCCGGCTCCGGGCCCAGCAGGTCCAGCTCGGCGAGTCCGGCCCGCGGGCCGTCCACCATCGCCACGGCCACGGCGCGGTTGAGGCGTTCGACGGGGCCCGGGACCTGGCGGACCAGCACGTCGTAGAGACCGAGGATCTGGCGCCAGTCCGTCTCCGCGGCGGACGGCGCCTCGTCGTGCACCGCGGCGATGGCGGCCCGCACCTGGTAGGGCCCGGCGGCGCACCGGGACAGCGCCTCGGTGATCAGCACGACGCCCTCCTCGATCGCCGCCTTGTCCCAGCGGGAGCGGTCCTGCTCGTCGAGGGGCACGAGTTCGCCGTGCCGTCCGGTGCGGGCGTCGCGGCGGGCGTGGGTGAGCAGCATCAGGGCCAGCAGGCCGGCCACCTCGCCGTCGGCGGGCAGCAGCCGGTGCAGGCCCCGGGTCAACCGGATCGCCTCGCCCGCCAGTTCGCGCCGCTGCAGGCTGGCACCGGACGTCGCCGTGTAGCCCTCGTTGAAGATCAGGTAGAGGGTGTGCAGGACGGTGGGCAGCCGGACCTCCCAGTGGTCCGGGCGCCCGAAGCGCACGCCCCTCACCTTCTGCTTGGCCCGGCTGATGCGCTGCGCCATGGTCGGCTCGGGGACCAGGCACGCGCGGGCGATCTCCGCGGTCGTCAGGCCTCCGACCGCGCGGAGCGTGAGCGCGATCCGGGCCGGCGGGGTGAGGTCCGGATGGCAGCACAGGAACAGGAGCGTGAGGGTGTCGTCCGCACGCGGCGCCCGGTCCTGCCCGGTGGCCAGCCGCTCGGTGAGCGCCACCGCCCGCTCCTCCCGCGCCCGCCGCGACTCCTCCGAGCGCAGGGTGTCGGTCAGCCGCCGCGCGGCCACCTTGATCAGCCAGCCGCGCGGGTTGTCGGGCAGTCCCGCCGAGGGCCACTTCGCGGCCGCCGCCAGCAACGCCTCCTGTACGGCGTCCTCGGCGGCGTCGAAGTGGCCGTACCGGCGCACCAGCGCGCCGAGGACCTGCGGCGCGTGCAGGCGCAGCAGGTCCTCGACCTCGGTGGCCGTGTCCATGGACGCGCCCGGACCCGGGAGCCCGCTCACACGTCCGCGGAGCCGTCGTCGACGGGCCGGATCGCCACGGGGTGGCGGGGAGCACCGGCCGGCTGCGGGCACTGCAGCACGCGCTCGGCGATCTCCGTCACGCGCTCCAGGCTCGCGCAGTCCAGCACCCAGTAGCCCGCCAGCAGCTCCTTGGTCTCGCCGTAGGGGCCGTCGGTGATCACGCTCCCGCCGTCGTCGCCCCGGCCGACCAGCCGGGTCCGCGCCGGCTCGGTCAGGCCCCGTGCGTCGACCAGCTCGCCGGACTCGGCGAGGTCGTCGTTGAGGGCGCCCATGAACGCGTACATGGCCTGGACCTCCTCCTCGGTCCAGGCCGGGAAGTGCTCGCTGCCCTTGCCCTGCATGGCCTCGTAGTCCGCCTGCGAGCACTGCACCATGACCAGGTACTTCATCGTTCCGCTCCTTCGGCTCTCACCACCCCTCGTGGGCGGCTCTCACGGGGGACGTCGGAGCCGGGCCGGGATTCTCGACACTCCCGGGAGACGGAGTCGGGGTGTCAGGGCTGCGACGCGGACGTCTCCCCGGACTCCCGGCCGGCCCGCTCGGCCTCGCCGCCGGAGACGTGGGCCTCGCACTCGGGGTTGTGGCACGGGCCCGCCTCCCAGCGCGGGACCCACGCGCCCAGCGTCTTGTGGCGTCTGACGACGGTCTCCACGGGCTGTCCGCACACCGGACAGACGTGTTCTGAGCTGTCCATGTTCCTCAGCGTAGGACGGTCGGGGCGTTCGCGCGTACGTACGGACGAGCGGACCGTCGCCGACCACGCACCCCGCCTCCAGCACCGGTCCGACCCGCACGGGGCCACCGCCGGCCATCCCCCTGCAGAAACCGTCGAATCCCCACTCAGCCCCGCCGCAAGCCGTCCTTCCACCGGACACGACCGGGGCCCGTCCGCAAGCCAACCTTCCCACCGGGCACGACCGGGGGGGTCCGTCCGCAAGCCACCCTTCCACCGGGCACGACCGGGATCCGTCCGCAAGCCAACCTTCCCACCGGGCACGACCGGGGGGTCCGTCCGTAAGCCACCCTTCCACCGGGCACGACCAGGGTCCGTCCGCAAGCCACCCTTCCACCGGGCACGACCAGGGTCCGGCCGTAAGCCGCCCTTCCCACCGGGCACGACCGGGATCCGTCCGCAAGCCACCCTTCCACCGGGCACGACCGGGGCCCGGCCGGCACCGCCGGCCCCACCGGGGGCCGACCCGCGTCCGGCCGGGGCCATCGGTCCCACCGGGCCATCGGCCCCGCCGGCTCAACCGGTCCCGCCGGGACGACCCGGGTTCCGCCGGAGCAGTCGGTCCCGCCGGAGGCGACAGGTCCGCCGGGGCGGCCGGTCCCGCCGAGGGTGGCCGGTCCCGCCGGAGGCGATCCGTTTCGCCGGAAGAGCCGGTCCCGCAGCGGCCCTTGGACCTGCGGAGCAAACCGCTCCGGCAGTCGTCGGTGGCAGTCGTGGATGCCCAAGTCAGCCGCGGGGGTCCCGCCACATCGGCCACATCCGCGGGCCGTCGGGGAGGTCGAGCGGGCGGCCGGCCGGACCGAAGCCCAGGCGCTCGTACAGCGCCCGGCTGCGGGCGTTGCTGGCCTCCAGATACGCGGGCAGCCCCTCGCGGTCGCAGCGGTCGAGGACATGCTGGACGAGCTCCGTGCCCAGTCCCTGCCCCTGCCGCTCCGGCGTCACGCCGATCATCCACAGGTACTCGTGCGCGCGCCCCGCCGGATGGGCCCGCGCCGTCAGCCGCCCTATCAGCTCGATGCGTTCGTTCCCGGGGTCGATGGCCTCCCGGAGCCGGGCGAACCCCTCGTCCTCGCCACCGTGCTCCTCGGCGGGCACCGACAGCCACAGGGCGCACGCGCTGCCGTCCCCCGTGACGTCGATCCGGCCCTCCTCCAGCACGATCGCGGTGAACGCGGCCATCAGCCTGTGGTGCGTCGTCCGGCGGTACTCGTCCCCGGGAAAGACCCAGCCGCTGACCGGATCGTCCTGGAAGGCCTCGTCCAGCAGCCGTACGACCAGCTCCCGGTCGTCCTCGCCCGCCGTGCGGATCGCCACGCCCATGCCCCGTCCCCTTCGACCTCGATCGACTGTGCCTGTACGGCTGTCGAGCCTATACAGACCGTCCCGGCGAACGAGCCGGAAAAGAAGGGGAGTTGACGGGCCCCGCACACCGTGGGGATGTGCGGGACCCGCCGGGCCGGAGCCACCGGGGCCGTACGGGGTCAGGAGCCGCACGGCCCCGGACGGCTCCGGGGTCCTGGGTGTCGCGGTCAGCTGCTGCGCCGTGTCACGAACTCCAGCAGCGCGAGCAGTCCGCCCGCCTCCGCCGGATCGGCCACCGCCCGGGACAACTCACCCATCGCGCGGGCCATCCGGTCGGCGGCCTGGATCTGTGCCCAGTCGCGTCCGCCGGCCCGCTCGACGGCGAGCGCCGTACGCGCGATCTGCTCCTCGTCCTCCTTCGCGTACGGCATCGCATACAGCTCGGCCAGTTCGGAGGCCGCCGGGGTGCCCGAGGTGAGCGCGGCGACGACCGGCAGGGACTTCTTGCGGGCCGCCAGGTCCGCGCCCGCGGGCTTCCCGGTGCGGTGCGGATCGCCCCATATGCCGATGACGTCGTCGATGAGCTGGAAGGCGAGCCCGGCCTCACGGCCGAACGCGTCCAGCGCCTCGACGTCCTCGTGCGACGCCCCCGCGTACAGCCCGCCCAGCGCGCAGGCGCATCCGATCAGGGCGCCCGTCTTGGCCTCGGCCATGGTCAGCACCTCGTCGAGGGTGACCTCGCCGGGGCCGCGCCGCTCCATCGCCGTGTCCGCGTGCTGGCCCGCGCACAGCTCGACGACGCAGGACGCGATCCGGGCGGCGGCCGGCGCGGACGCCGGGTGCGTGTCCTCGGCGAGCATCCCGAGTGCCAGGGCCTGCAGGGCGTCCCCGGCGAGGATCGCGTCGGCGTCGCCGAACACCGTCCACGCGGTGGGCCGGTGCCGGCGGGTGGTGTCCCGGTCCATCACGTCGTCGTGCAGCAGCGTGAAGTTGTGCACCAGCTCCACCGCCGCGGCCGCCCGCACCGCCGCCTCGCGCGCCGCCGGCCCACCGAGCGCGGCGGCCGCGGTGAGGACGAGCGCGGGGCGGATCGCCTTGCCCGCATTGCCCGCGGCCGGGGTGCCGTCCGCGTGCTCCCAGCCGAAGTGGTAGAGCGCGATCCGGCGCATGGAGCCGGGCAACGAGTCGATGGCGGCGCGCAGTTCGGGGTCCACGGACGACCGGGTGCGCTCCAGGATCACGGCCGCCTCGTGCCCGTCGAGCGGCTGCGCGGCCGTGACGTGCTGCTTCGCCTCCGTGAGGAACTCGGCCATGGGATCTCCCTCGGTCAGTCCGCGGACGGTGGCGCTTCCGCTCCGGCTGGGCGCATACGACCGGGATGTACCCACGCCGGTGGGCCCGGACACGGCCGCCAGGTGCCGAAACGTCACCTCCAGCGGCCGATCTCGACGTTCTCCAGGACGCCGAGCGCGTCCGGCACCAGGACCGCGGCCGAGTAGTAGGCCGTCACCAGGTACTTGATGATCGCCTGTTCGTTGATGCCCATGAAGCGCACGGACAGGCTCGGCTCGATCTCGTCCGGAAGCCCGGCCTGCTGGAGTCCGATGACGCCCTGCTCGTCCTCTCCGGTGCGCATGGCGATGATCGAGGTCGTACGGGCCTCGGAGACCGGGATCTTGTTGCAGGGGTAGATCGGCACACCGCGCCAGGTCGGGATGCGGTTGCCCGCCACCTCCAGGGTCTCGGGGACGAGTCCGCGCTTGTTCAGCTCGCGGCCGATCGCGGAGATCGCGCGCGGGTGGGCGAGCAGCATCTTGGTGCCGCGGCGCCGGCTGAGCAGCTCGTCCAGGTCGTCCGGGCTGGGCACGCCGTCGTGCGGCTGGAGCCGCTGGTCGTACTCGCAGTTGTGCAGCATGCCGAACTCGCGGTTGTTGACCAGCTCGTGCTCCTGGCGCTCCTTCAACGCCTCGACGGTGAGCCGGAGCTGCTGCTCGGTCTGGTTCATCGGCTGGTTGTACAGGTCGGCCACGCGCGAATGGATGCGCAGCACGGTCTGGGCGATGCTCAGTTCGTACTCGCGGGGCCTGGCCTCGTAGTCGACGAAGGTGTGCGGGATGTCCGGCTCACCGCTGTGGCCCGCGGCGAGGTCGACGGCCTTCTCGCCGTACTTGTTGGTGTGCTGCTCGGGGATCGCGCGCAGCTGCCGGAGGTGCTCGCGCAGGGAGTCGGAGCGTTCCGCGACCTGCTCGACGTCCTGGCGGGAGAGGCTCAGTACGGTGCACGCGGTGTCCGCGCGGGCCGTGTACTCCCAGATGGCCTCCGGGTCGAGCAGCGACGCGTCGCCGAAGTAGGCGCCGTCGGCGAGCACGCCGAGGACCGCGTCGTCGCCGTAGGGACCGGTGCCGATCTTCTCGACCCTGCCGTGCGCCAGCAGGTGGACCTCCTCGGACCGGCTCCCGAACGAGGCGATCACGGAACCGGGCGCGAATTCCTGCTGGCGGCAGCGCTGGGCGAGCTCCGCGAGCACCTCCTGGTCCTCGTACGACCGCAGTGCGGGGAGTTCGCCGAGCTCGGCCGGGATGACCTCGACACGGTCGCCGGTCTTCACGAATGTGATGCGGCCGTCCCCCACCGCGTAGGTCAGTCGCCGGTTGACCCGGTACGTCCCGCCCTGGACGTTGACCCACGGCAGCATCCGCAGCAGCCAGCGCGAGCTGATCTCCTGCATCTGGGGCGCGGACTTGGTGGTGGTGGCCAGGTTCCGTGCGGCGGCCGTGCCGAGACTCTGCTGCGGCGTGCCCTGCTCCGAACGGACCTCTTCGCCTACCGACATATGAGAATTGCCTTCCCGGTCTTGCGGCGACGTGGACGGCGCCGTGCATCGCGACTTGCACGGACCAGCCTTCCATCACGGAGCGTGCCGGTGCTATTACACGAACGAGCGGGATTGGATCTTCGCGGGGCTGGGCATCGATGGGGCTCCTGTCCGACGTCCGCGTGCGCGAGATGGCCGGATCCGACCCCCGGTCACGGCGACGATGTGTGATCGGATGCTTACTTTCGGTACAACCCCCCTCACGGAGGGTCGCGGCGGGCGGCCGTCGGCACAGCACGAAGGAGGCGGTCATGGCCACACCCATGTCCGCGGGACGTTTCCTGGCCGGCCTGCGGGCGGAGGGCCTCACGGTGGTCGGGGTCGGCGACTGGGCGCATCACAATCGCAACCACAAGGGCCCGTGGGGCCCGGTGCACGGCGTCATGATCCACCACACGGTCACGAGCGGCGGCCGGCGCACCGTCGACCTGTGCCGGGACGGCTACGCCGGCCTGCCCGGCCCGCTGTGCCACGGCGTGATCACCAAGGACGGCGCAGTCCACCTGGTCGGCTCTGGCCGGGCCAACCACGCCGGCCTCGGCGACGACGACGTGCTGCGCGCGGTGATCGCCGAGAAGGCGCTCCCGCCGGACAACGAGGCGAACACCGACGGCAACCGCTACTTCTACGGCTTCGAGTGCGAGAACCTCGGCAACGGCAAGGACCCCTGGCCCGCGGCCCAGCTGACGGCCATCGAGCGGGCCGCCGCGGCGGTGTGCCGGCACCACGGGTGGACGGAGCGCTCGGTGATCGGCCACCTGGAGTGGCAGCCGGGGAAGGTGGATCCGCGCGGGTTCACGATGGCCTGGCTGCGCGAGCGGGTGCGGGAGCGGCTGCGGCAGCCGGCGTGCGACGGCGCCGGTCCGGGCGGGACAATACCGGCGTGAGCAGCCCCGACGCCCCCGACCTCGCCGCCCTGGGCCCTCGGCTGCCCTCGCCCCTGCACGAGGCCGAGGACGACCGCTTCGCCCGCCGCGGCCTGCGCCTGCTGCTCAAGCGCGACGATCTCATCCACCCGGAGCTGATCGGCAACAAGTGGCGCAAGCTGGCGCCCAACCTGGCCGCCGCGCACGGCCGTACGGTCCTCACGTTCGGCGGCGCCTACTCCAACCACCTGCGCGCCACCGCCGCCGCGGGCCGCCTGCTCGGGCTGCCCACGGTGGGCGTGGTCCGCGGCCAGGAGCTGGCCGGCCGCCCGCTGAACCCGTCACTGGCCCGGTGCGCGGCCGACGGCATGCGGCTGCACTTCGTCGACCGGTCGACGTACCGCCGCACGGCCGAGAGGGACGTCCTCGCGCGCGTGCTGCGCGCGGCCGGCGCCACCGACGCCTATGTCGTCCCCGAGGGCGGCAGCAACACCGAAGCCGTACGGGGCTGCCGGGCCCTGGGCGAGGAACTGCGCGGCCGCGCGGACGTCGTCGCCCTCGCCTGCGGCACCGGCGGCACGCTGGCCGGGCTGGCCGCGGGGCTGGCCCCCGGCCAGCGCGCGCTCGGCATACCGGTCCTCAAGGGCGGTTTCCTGGCCGCCGCCACGGAGGCTCTCCAGGAGGGGGCGTTCGGCGGCCGGCGCGGCGAGTGGAGCCTCGACGACCGCTTCCACTTCGGCGGCTACGCCCGGACCCCGGCCGCACTCGACGCGTTCGCCGAGGACTTCGGGAACCGTCACGGCCTCCCGGTCGAACGTCTCTATGTCGCCAAGTTGCTCTACGGACTTGTCACCCTCGCCGACGAGGGCGCGTTCCCTCGCGGGACGACCGTGGCGGCCGTGGTCACCGGGCGGCCCTTCCCGTAGGCCGTCCCCGCCCGGCCGCGCCCTCCCCGAGCCGCCGCGGCTCAGCCCTGCGCCGTCTCCCGGAAGGCCGCCGCCTCCTCCAGGTCCAGCCTGCGCAGCAGCGTCCGCAGCATCTCGTCGTCGATGTAGCGGCCGTCCCGCAGCCGCACGAACATCGCGCGCTCGGCGCCGATCATCTCCCTGGACAGACGGCGGTAGGTGTCGTCGACCGATTCCCCCGTGACCGGGTTGACCTGGCCGAGGCGCTCCCAGACGGCGTTGCGGCGGCGCTCCAGGACCTGGCGCAGGCGGTCGGCGAGCGGAGGCGGGAGGGCGTTGCGCTCGTCCGCGAGGAGCTCGTCCAGGCGCCGCTCGGCGACCCGGGAGGCCTGCGCCTGGGCGTTGGCCTCCGCGAGGGTCTCGGCCTGCTCGTCCCGGCCGGGGAACTTCAGCAGGCGGATCAGCGGGGCCAGGCTGAAGCCCTGCACCACCAGGGTGCCGATCACGGTCGTGAAGGTCAGGAAGAGGATGAGGTTGCGCTGCGGGAAGGGGCCGCCGCCGTGCACGGTGAGCGGGATCGAGAAGGCGATGGCGAGTGAGACGACGCCCCGCATGGCGGCCCAGGACGTGACGATCGGCCCTCTCCAGGTGGGGTTCTCCTCGCGCTCCCTGATCCGCGCGGAGAGCATGCGGGGCACGAAGGTGCCGGGATACACCCAGACGAACCGGGTCACCACGACCACGAGGAAGACGACCACCGCGTACCAGACGGCGTCGACGCCCCGGTACTCGCCGAGCCCCTTGAGGACGACCGGCAGCTGCAGGCCGATGAGCGCGAAGACCGCGGACTCCAGGACGAACGCGACCACCTTCCACACCGCCTCCTCCTGGAGACGGGTGGCGAAGTCGACCTCCCAGGCGCGGTGGCCGATGTAGAGGGCGACGACCACGACCGCGAGGACACCCGAGGCGTGCACCTGCTCGGCGACGGCGTACGCGGCGAACGGGATCAGCAGGGACATGGTGTTCTGCAGCAGCGCCTCCTTCACGTGGGTGCGCAGCCAGTGGATCGGCGCCATCAGCACCAGTCCGACCACGACGCCGCCGACCGCCGCCAGCAGGAACTCGCCGATCCCGCCGATCCAGGAGGCCCCTTCGCCGACGGCGGCGGCGACGGCCACCCGGTACGCCGTGATCGCGGTGGCGTCGTTCAGCAGCGACTCGCCCTGCAGGATCGTGGTGATCCGGGACGGCAGACCCACCCGCCGGGCGACGGCCGCCGCCGCGACGGCGTCCGTCGGCGCCACCACCGCGCCGAGCACCAGTGCCGCGGGCAGCGGGAGCCCGGGGACGACGAGATAGGCGATCCAGCCCACCACGAAGGTCGCGAACAGCACGTACCCCACCGACAGCAGCGCCACCGGCCGCATCGTGGCCCGCAGGTCGAGGTACGAACTCTCGACGGCCTCCTTGTGCAGCAGCGGCGGCAGCACCAGGGGAAGCACGATCTCCGGGTCCAGGGTGTAGTCCGGCACCCCTGGCACGTACGAGACGGCGAGGCCCACGGCCACGAGCAGCAGCGGCGCCGGCACCGGCGTGCGCCGGGCGACCGCGGCGATCGCGGTGCTGCCCGCCACCAGCAACAGCAGTGGCATCACGTCCATCGTCCTCGCCCGCCCTCGTTTTTCCGCGCGGTCATCCGCACACCCGTCGTAATCTGGCAATCATGAAACATTGCACGCACGCCGACGCGCTGCCCGACCCGCAACCCGGTCCGCTCAGCGAGACGTGCGAGGAGTGTCTGCGCGACGGCACCCACCCGGTCCAGCTGCGGCTGTGCCTCGCCTGCGGCCATGTCGCCTGCTGCGACTCGTCGCCGAACCGGCATGCGACGGAACACCACAAGGACACCAGCCATCCGATCATGCAGACCTTCGAGCCCGGCGAGAACTGGCGTTGGTGCTTCGTGGACCACGTTCTCGTGTGACCCTGGACGACCGGGGCGCGTCCCACGCGCCGGACGGTTCGACCGTCTGACGTCTGGGTACGTCAACCCGGCGCGCGTTCTTCCCAATTGGAGCCGCAGACCTCTAGACACGGAGCGTATCCACAGTTTTACTGTGAGTGACGGCAAGGGGTTGGGGTCCCGGGACAGGAAACTTGAGAGCGCGATAGCGTCACCGCTGAACCACACATCGCGTTATCCCGGGGGGCGACCCTCGGCCCCGATTGGCTTGTACCACCTTGGAGGTGAGGGTGTCCCAGATCGCAGGCGAGCCCGCGACCCAGGACTTCGTGGAAGTCCGGCTGCCGGCTGCGGGTGCCTACCTGTCGGTGCTGCGTACGGCGACTGCCGGCCTCGCGGCCCGCTTGGACTTCACCCTCGACGAGATCGAGGACCTTCGCATCGCGGTGGACGAGGCCTGCGCGATCCTGCTCCAGCAGGCCGTGCCCGGCTCGGTGCTCAGCTGCGTCTTCCGCCTCGTCGACGACTCGCTCGAGGTCACCGTCTCGGCCCCGACCACGGACGGCCACGCCCCCTCGCGGGACACCTTCGCCTGGACCGTCCTGTCCGCGCTCGCGGGCAAGGTCTCCTCGGCCGTGGACGAGGACAAAACCGTTTCGATCAGCCTCTACAAACAGCGCGGCGCGGGACCCGGGCCGGCGTGAGGACAGGGGACGGGCCGGTGCGTGACGAAGAGCGCGGCACACGAGAGCTGCCGGCCGAGGGCACAGGCGGGTCCCGACGCATGCGGGACGCCGCCGGCGGCACCGACGGGATCGACGGCATCCCCGAGCAGGCCCGGCCGCATCCGGAGGACGACTCCGCGGACCCCGGCATCCCGCAGGACGGACGGCGGGAGCGCGGAGGTGCCGTGGCGAGCACGCCTCCGGCCGGGCAGTGCGGGGTCACCCCGGTCCGAGCGGAGGCGAGGGCTCGGAGAAGGGCGACGGGCGGGACGATGAGCGAGCACGAGCGAAACGCCGAGGGCGACGGCCAGGACCAGCCGAGCGTGCAGCAGGCCACACAGCACGACGCGCAGGACCGCAGTGGCGCCCGCGCGATGTTCGTCGAGCTGCGCACGCTGAAGGACGGCAGCGCGGAGTACGCGGAGCTGCGCAACAAGCTGGTCCGCATGCACCTGCCGCTCGTCGAGCACCTCGCGCGCCGCTTCCGCAACCGCGGCGAGCCGCTGGACGACCTCACCCAGGTCGCCACCATCGGCCTGATCAAGTCGGTCGACCGCTTCGACCCGGAGCGCGGTGTGGAGTTCTCCACGTACGCGACCCCGACGGTCGTCGGCGAGATCAAGCGCCACTTCCGTGACAAGGGCTGGGCGGTGCGGGTCCCGCGGCGGCTGCAGGAGCTGCGCCTCGCGCTCACCACGGCGACCGCCGAGCTCTCCCAGCAGCACGGCCGCTCCCCCACGGTCCACGAGCTCGCCGAGAAGCTGGCGATCTCGGAGGAGGAGGTCCTGGAGGGCCTGGAGTCGGCCAACGCCTACTCCACCCTGTCGCTGGACGTCCCCGACACCGACGACGAGTCGCCGGCGGTCGCGGACACCCTCGGCGCCGAGGACGAGGCGCTGGAGGGCGTGGAGTACCGGGAGTCGCTCAAGCCGCTCCTGGAAGACCTTCCGCCCCGTGAGAAGCGCATCCTGCTGCTGCGCTTCTTCGGCAACATGACCCAGTCGCAGATCGCCCAGGAGGTCGGCATCTCACAGATGCACGTCTCCCGGCTGCTGGCGCGCACCCTGGCCCAGCTGCGCGAGAAGCTTCTGGTGGAGGAGTAGGGCCCGGCCGGAAGCGGGACTACCGCTTGCCGTCCTGGGCGCGGCCCGGGCCCCTGATCCCGAGGGCCTGGGTCGTGGCGGGATTGATCAGCAGCACGAGCGCGGCGACGGCGACGACCGCGATCGCGATGCCCGCCGGAATGGCCACGCTGTCGGCCTGCAGCAGGTTGTAGGCCACGGGCAGCGCCATGATCTGGGTGATGACCGCGGGACCGCGGCTCCAGCTGCGCCGGGCGAGCAGCCCGCGGGCCGCCAGCAGCGGCAGCAGGGCGAGGACGACGAGGGTGACGCCGCCGGTGACGGCGGACCGCCGGTCGTCCGGGTTGCCGGCCAGTCCCTCGACGAGCATCCAGACGCCCCCGACGACCAGCGCGAGCCCCTCCAGAGCGGCGAGTGCCGCGGCATACGTCAGGCGGCGCGGGCGGGGACCGGCCTCTTCCTCGGTGGCGGGGGTCTTCTCACGGGTCACCCCTGAAGGGTAGCCCTGGGGACGCCGACCCCCCTTGGCGAGGTTGAGCGAGACCCCCGTGGTGATCCTCACGCCGTCACCTCTTACCTGATCCCTACCTCGCCCTGTGCCCGGTACTTCCCAGTAGGTACGCTGCCCTTCATGCGTGCACTTCTCGTGGTCAACCCGGCGGCAACCACCACAAGCGCACGTAGGCGCGACGTTCTGATCCACGCGCTCGCCAGCGAGATGAAGCTCGAGGCGGTCACCACGGAGTACCGCGGCCACGCACGCGACCTCGCCCGGCAGGCGGCGGAGAGCGACGACATCGACCTGGTCGTGGCCCTCGGCGGCGACGGAACGGTCAACGAGGTGGTCAACGGCCTGCTCCACGACGGTCCCGACCCGGAGCGGCTCCCGCGCCTCGCCGTGGTCCCCGGCGGCTCCACCAATGTCTTCGCCCGCGCCCTGGGCCTGCCCAACGACGCCGTCGACGCGACCGGCGCACTGCTGGACGCCCTGCGCGAGGGCAGCGAACGCATCGTCGGCATGGGCATCGCCGCGGGCACCCCGGGCACCGAGGACGAGGCGGTGCCGCCCCGCTGGTTCACCTTCTGCGCGGGGCTCGGCTTCGACGCGGGCGTGGTCGGCCGGGTCGAGCAGCAGCGGGAGCAGGGCCGGAAATCCACGCACGCCCTCTACCTGCGCCAGGTCGTTCGGCAGTTCCTGCAGGAGCCGCACCGCCGGCACGGCACCATCACGCTGGAGCGGCCGGGTGAGGACCCGGTGACCGATCTGGTGCTCTCCATAATCTGCAACACCTCGCCCTGGACGTATCTGGGCAATCGTCCGGTGTACGCGACGCCTAAGGCTTCGTTCGACACCGGGCTCGACGTACTCGGTCTCAGCCGTATGTCGACCGTCTCGGTTGCCCGGTATGCGACCCAGTTGCTCACTTCGTCCCCCGAGCGCGGCGCCCATGGAAAGCACACCGTGACGCTGCACGACCTGGACCAGTTCACCTTGCATTCGAAGGCGCCTCTACCCCTTCAGATGGACGGCGACCACCTGGGACTGCGTACGAGCGTGACGTTCACAGGCGTACGCCGTGCACTGCGTGTGATTGTGTGAGCAGAAAGGGCTGAAGTCCTTTCACTCGAACGTTTAGGCCAGGATCCACCCCATGGAAGTACGGCTGTGACCTAGTCGACACCGAGGAATCAAAAAAAACTTTCCGGAAGGGGTTGTATCCGCCGCTGAGGTTTGCGAGTCTCTACGTGGCGGTCGGGACAGCTCGCAGGACCAGCGTCCACAGACCACCGGAACCCCTCTTCACACACAGGACCACGCCGGGGAAGACTCGGCGGTCGGCCCTTCACTTGTTGAGGGATTCGTGAAAGCGTTCACATTCACAAGCAACCCGCATGTAATACCAAGGAGAGGTAGCAGCCATGGACTGGCGTCACAACGCCGTTTGCCGCGAGGAAGACCCCGAGCTCTTCTTCCCCATCGGCAACACCGGTCCTGCGCTGCTGCAGATCGAGGAAGCCAAGGCCGTCTGCCGTCGCTGCCCCGTCATGGATCAGTGTCTGCAGTGGGCGCTCGAGTCCGGTCAGGACTCCGGCGTCTGGGGTGGTCTCAGCGAGGACGAGCGTCGCGCGATGAAGCGCCGTGCCGCCCGCAACCGGGCCCGTCAGGCTTCTGCCTGACACACCCGCCCCGCAACAGCCTGAGCTTGGCGGCGCGTACGGCGCGTACGCATCTCCCGCCCCCGAGCCGCAGCGCGCAGTACCCCCGATGCGCAGCACACGCTGGCAACGAGCATGTCAGCCCCGGACCTCATGGTCCGGGGCTTCTTGCTGTGCCCGCGAGGGGCACGGCGTCCCGTACGCCGCGGTCTACTTGTCCGGCTGCACCGGCACGTCCAGGATCACCCGGGTTCCGCGCTCCGGCGCGGGGACCATGTCGAACGTACCGCCCAACTCCCCTTCCACCAGGGTCCGTACGATCTGCAGACCCAGGTTGCCCGAGGTGTGCGGGTCGAAGCCCTCGGGCAGACCGACGCCGTCGTCCTGGACGGTGACCAGCAGGCGGGCCTCCTTCGAGGTGCCGCCGCGGACCGCGGAGACCTCGACCGTGCCGGTGTCCCCCTCGCGGAAACCGTGTTCGAGGGCGTTCTGCAGAACCTCCGTCAGGACCATGGACAGCGGGGTGGCCACCTCGGCGTCCAGGATGCCGAAGCGCCCGCTGCGCCGGCCGGTGACCTTGCCCGGGGAGATCTCGGCGACCATCGCCAGCACGCGGTCGGCGATGTCGTCGAACTCCACGCGCTCGTCCAGGTTCTGGGAGAGCGTCTCGTGCACGATCGCGATCGAGCCGACCCGGCGGACCGCCTCGTCGAGCGCCTCCCGGCCGCGGTCGGACTCGATGCGCCGGGCCTGCAGACGCAGCAGCGCGGCGACCGTCTGGAGGTTGTTCTTCACCCGGTGGTGGATCTCCCGGATGGTCGCGTCCTTGGTGATCAACTCACGCTCGCGGCGGCGCAGTTCGGTGACGTCGCGGAGCAGGACCAGCGAACCGATGCGCGTGCCCTTGGGTTTGAGCGGGATCGCGCGGAACTGGATGACCCCGTCGTGCGCCTCGATCTCGAACTCGCGCGGCGCCCAGCCGCTGGCCACCTTGGCGAGCGCCTCGTCCACCGGGCCGCGGGTCGGGGCGAGTTCGGCGGTGGTCCTGCCGAGGTGCTGGCCGACCAGGTCGGAGGCGAGGCCCATGCGGTGGTAGGCGGAGAGGGCGTTCGGCGAGGCGTACTGGACGATGCCGTCCGCGTCGAGCCGGATCAGGCCGTCGCCGACGCGCGGCGCGGCGTCCATGTCCATCTGCTGGTCGGGGAAGGGGAAGGAGCCGGCCGCGATCATCTGCGCGAGGTCCGAGGCGCTCTGCAGATAGGTCAGTTCCAGGCGGCTCGGGGTGCGCACGGTGAGGAGGTTGGTGTTGCGCGCGATGACGCCGAGGACGCGGCCATCCCGGCGTACCGGGATGGACTCGACCCGGACCGGGACCTCCTCGCGCCACTCCGGGTCGCCCTCGCGCACGATCCGGCCCTCGTCGAGCGCCGCGTCCAGCAGGGGGCGGCGGCCGCGCGGGACGAGGTGGCCGACCATGTCGTCCTGGTAGGAGGTGGGGCCGGTGTTGGGGCGCATCTGGGCGACCGAGACGTACCGGGTGCCGTCGCGGGTGGGGACCCACAGGACGAGGTCGGCGAAGGAGAGGTCGGACAGCAGCTGCCACTCCGAGACCAGCAGATGGAGCCACTCGAGGTCGGAGTCGTCGAGTGCGGTGTGCTGGCGGACCAGTTCGTTCATGGAGGGCACGTGTGCGAGCGTACCTGGCGGTTTGTACGGCTCCGAAACGAGCGCTCGCCCGAGGACACCCGCGGGCCGCGGCGCCTGGGAGGGACCCTCAACCCTCCCGGCACCGCAGCCCGGAGCAACATCGGCCACGGGGTGTGCGGTCCCGATCGGCCGAAGGAAGAGGACCCGGGGCAGTCAGGGCAGAGAGCTCCGGTTCCTCCGTCCGCCCTCCTGTGCGGGGAGGACGGAAGCTCGCTTGCTTCGCACACTGGTCTCAAGTGCTTCAACACAATTGTGGACTAGACCACTCCGTGTGTCCATGCGTTGAAGGCTGTTTGTTGTTGTGTTCCGCGGGCGCCGCACATACTCGGACGTCCTGGCATCCAGCACGCAGCCTAACCCTTGCGGTTCATGCGCGGGGCCAGACGGTCATGGCAATTTCGGCGAGTGCCTCCAGTTCCTCGCGGCTCGCCCCGTCACGCGCCTGCTGGGACATGCCCTGCACGACCGCTCCCGTGTGCCGGGCGAGCGCGGCGGCCTTCGTGCCCACCGGCAGCTCCCCCGCCGCGATGCCCGCCTCGATACGACTCTCGAAGGCGGCGAGGTCGGCGTTGCGCCGCTCGCGCAAGGACGCCTCGACCTCCGGGCTCGCGCAGTTCGTGGCCGCGTGCTGGACGAGGCAGCCGTGCGGGTGGCCGGGCGCGGTGTACGCGGCGGCGGCCTCGCGCAGCATCCGCCCCACGGCCGCGCGGGCGGTGGGCTCCTCGGCGAGGGCGCGGTCGCAGAAGGCGCCGTACCGCGTGCTGTACGAGGTCACGACCTCCTCGAACAGCGCCCGCTTGTCGCCGAAGGCCGCGTACAGACTCGGCGCGCCGATGCCCATGACGCGGGTGAGGTCGGAGACCGAGGTCGCCTCGTAGCCGTGCTCCCAGAAGGCCATCAGCGCCTTCTCCAGCGCGGTCTCGCGGTCGAAGGAACGGGGGCGGCCGCGCGGCTTGGACACGGCGCCGGCCTTCACTCTGGTCTCCTCGCCTCCCACCATGGAGTGAATTGTATAGCGGATGCTAGAGAAATGGCGGAGCACTGTCGTACGGTCTTTTCTGTAGCGTCCGCTAGGGAATGGTCGAGGGAGGTGACAGGGGCGTGCCCAGGCCGGCCGGCGTCGTTCAGTGCGTCTCCGTCACCTTCGCCAGTGCGCGCGGCGCGTCCGGGTCCTGGCCCCGGGCGATGGTGATCTCGTGGGCGAGGAGCTGCAGCGGGAGGATCTCCAGGATCGGCTGGACCTCCTCGGCCACCCCCTCGGTGGGCAGGACGAAACCGGCGGAGGCCCGCTCGACCTGGCTCCTGGGTCCCACGACGAACAGGTCGGCGCCGCGCCCGCGCAGCCGGTCGAGGACGGGCTGGAGGGCCTCGCCGCCCCTCCCGTCGGTGACGACCGCGATGACCGGGGAGACGTTGTCGACCATGGCGAGCGGACCGTGCAGGAGGTCCGCGCCGGAGTAGGAGAGGGCGGGGATGTAGCTGGTCTCCATGAGTTTGAGGGCGGCCTCCTTGGCCGTGGGGTAGCCGTAGCCGCGGGAGGTGATGACCATGCGTTCGGCGAAGCGGTAGCGGGCGGCGAGGGCGCGGACCTCGTCCTGCCGGGCGAGCAGCTGCTCGGCGAGGTCCGGCAGGGCCTTGGCAGCGCCGCCGTCGCCGCCGCGCAGGCCTTCGACGAAGAGGTAGAGGGCGAGGAGGGAAGCCGTATAGGTCTTGGTCGCGGGCAGGGCCCGCTCCGGCCCGGCCATGATGTCGACGTGGTGCTCGGAGACTCCGGCCAGCGGTGAGTCGGGGTTGTTGGTCACGGCCAGGGTGATCGCGCCGGCCTCGCGGGCGGCGCGGGTCGAGGCCACCAGGTCCGGGGAGCCGCCGGACTGGCTGACGGTGATCACCAGGACGTCGGTGAGGTCGGGGCGGGCGCCGTACGCCGTGGTGGTGGACATCGAGGTGAGGCCGCAGGGCAGGCCGAGGCGGATCTCCAGGAGGTACTTGGCGTAGAGGGCGGCGTTGTCGGAGGTGCCGCGGGCGGTCAGCAGGACGAAGCGGGGGGAGCGGGCCGCAATGTCCTGGGCCACCCGGCGGACGGCGGGAGCGCCCTCCTGGAGCAGGCGGCGCAGCACCGCGGGCTGCTCGGCCATCTCGCGGGCCATGATCCGGCCGGGGACGTCGTGCTGGGGGTCCGGTGCCGGGGCCGGCGTCTCGGCGGTCATGGTGGGTTCCTCCCGGGTCTCGCGGCTCGTCTCTCTCGGCTCGCCGGGCGGGTGCCTCGGCCGGCGCTGCCGCACCCCATTCCACCCCCCCGCGGCGAACGACGCCTGTCCTTCGCATGGAATGGCGATGTCCCGCGGGCCGTCCCCCGGAAAGGGGGCGGCTCTGCGCCCCTGGGGCGGAGGGGCCGATTCTGTTAGATTGGTCTAAACCACACAGCCCTTCAGATCGGCAGGCCCAGCGTGGAAGTTGTCATCGTTCCGGACGCCAAGTCGGGCGGCGAGATCATCGCCGAGGCCATGGCGCGGCTCCTGAGCCGCAAGCCCGAGGCGCTGCTCGGGGTGGCCACGGGCTCGACCCCGCTCCCCGTCTACGAGGCGCTGGCGGCCCAGGTGCACTCCGGTGCCGTGGACGCCTCGCGGGTGCGGATCGCGCAGCTCGACGAGTATGTGGGACTGCCGGCCGAGCACCCGGAGTCCTACCGCTCGGTGCTCCGGCGCGAGGTGCTGGAGCCGCTCGGGATCGGAATGGACGCGTTCATGGGGCCCGACGGGACGGCCGCGGACGTGCAGGGCGCCTGCGAGGCGTACGACCGGGCGCTGGCCGGGGCCGGCGGGGTGGATCTTCAGCTGCTCGGGATCGGGACCGACGGGCACATCGGGTTCAACGAGCCGTGCTCGTCGCTGGCCTCGCGGACCCGGATCAAGACGCTGACCGAGCAGACGCGGATCGACAACGCGCGCTTCTTCGACGGCGACATCGAGCAGGTGCCGCACCACGTCATCACGCAGGGCATCGGGACGATCCTGGAGGCCCGGCACCTGGTGCTGCTCGCGACGGGTGAGGGCAAGGCGGACGCGGTGGCCGCGACCGTGGAGGGGCCGGTGGCGGCGGTGTGCCCCGCCTCGGCGCTGCAGCTGCACCCGCGTGCGACGGTCGTGGTCGACGAGGGTGCGGCGTCCAAGCTGAAGCTGGCGGACTACTTCCGGCACGCGTACGCCAACAAGCCGGAGTGGCAAGGGATCTGAGCCGCGCACGCCCGCCGCACGCGAGAACACGCCCGCCGCACGCGAGAAGGCGCCGGACCCGCCGCCGGGTCCGGCGCCTTGCGTCTGCGCCCACCGCGGCCGCGCGTTCACGCGCGGCCGCTCGGACCGGGCGACCGGCTCAGCCGACGCCCGCGATGACCTCCGCCGCCGCCCGGCCGCAGACGCGGGCGGCGCCGTGGGTGGCGATGTGCAGGGCGCCCCGGGGAGCGGCCTGCGGAAGGCCCATCTCGACCACGACGGTGTCGGGCCGGGCCGCGAGCAGGGTGTCGAGGGCGGCCGCCATCCAGGGGTGGCGGTGCTCGTCGCGGACCACGGCCACGATGCGGCGGGAGCCGGCCGCGGCCAGGGCCTCGCGTCCCGCGTCCGCACCGCTGAAGCTGCCGGTCTCCGTGCCGGGGAGCAGGCGGAAGAGCTCCGCCGCGACGCCCCAGGGGGTCTGGTCGCCGACCGCGAAGTTGGCGACGGGGGTGAGGGACGCGACGTAGGGAGGCTCGGTGAGCGGGGCGAAGTCCCCGCCCGCCGTCGCCCGCACCGCGCGGCGGGCCGCGCGCAGGCCCACCTCGTCGTCGGAGGTGCGGTCCGGGGCGCTCTTCGCCGCCTCGGCGGTCCAGCGGGCCAGGGCCCGTACCCGCGCGGCGGCGTCCGCGAGGCGTTCCTCGGGCAGTTCGCCGGCGCGCACCGCCGAGACGAGGGCGTCGCGCAGGCGCCGTACGGTGTCCTCGTCGGACAGCCCGCCGCCCACGCAGATCGCGTCGGCGCCGGCGGCCACGGCGAGGACGCTGCCCCGCTCGATGCCGTACGTGCTCGCGATGGCCTTCATCTCCATGCCGTCGGTGACGATGAGGCCGTCGTAGCCGAGTTCGCCGCGGAGCAGTTCGGTGAGCGCGCGCGGCGAGAGCGTGGCCGGGCGGTCCGGGTCCAGGGCGGGGACCAGGATGTGCGCACTCATCACGGCGCGGCTGCCCGCGGCGATGGCCGCGCGGAACGGGGTCAGGTCGCGGGCGTCGAGCACCGAGGCGTCCACGTCGATGCGCGGCAGCGCGTCGTGGGAGTCGACGGCCGTGTCGCCGTGGCCCGGGAAATGCTTCGTGCAGGCGGCGACGCCTGCGGACTGCAGGCCCGTGACGTAGGCGGCGGTGTGCCGGGCGACCAGGTCGGTGTCGGCGCCGAAGGAGCGGACACCGATCACCGGGTTCTCCGGGTTGGAGTTCACGTCGGCCGACGGGGCCCAGTCGAGGTTCACCCCGCACGCCGCCAGGCGGCGGCCGAGTTCGGCGGCCACCTCGCGGGTGAGCTCCACGTCGTCGACCGCGCCGAGCGCGTGGTTGCCGGGGAAGGAGGAGCCGGTGCGCACCTCCAGGCGGGTCACGTCCCCGCCCTCCTCGTCGATGGCGACCAGGACGTCGTCGCGTTCGGCCCGCAACTGTGCGGTCAGGGCGGCCACCTGCTCGGGCGAGGCGATGTTGCGGCCGAACAGGCCGACCGAGGCGAGCCCCTCGCCGAGGCGGCGCAGCACCCAGTCGGGGGCGGTGGTCCCGGTGAACCCGGGCTGGAGAATGGTCAGCGCGTCCCGTGTGAGGGTGTCGGTGCCGCTGGCGAATGTCGTCATCGGGTGGCGTTATCCCTTCACTGCGCCCGCGGTCAGCCCCGCGGCCATCTTGCGCTGGACGAGGAGGAACAGCACGACGATCGGCACGGCCATCATCGTGGCTCCCGCCATCATCGGGGCGTATTCGGTGCCGTGCTTGGTGGTGAAGTTGCCGAGCCAGACGGTCGCGGTCTGGTGCTTCTGGCTGAGCAGCATGAGGGCGTAGATGTACTCGTTCCAGGCCTGGATGAAGGCGTAGACCGAGGTGGCGACCATGCCGGGGGCGAGCAGCGGGAAGACCACGCGGACGAAGGCGCTCGTGCGGCTGCACCCGTCGACCATCGCCGCCTCCTCCAGCTCCTTGGGGATGTTGACGATGAAGCCGCGCAGCGTCCACACCGTGAAGGGGAGGATGAAGGTCAGGTACGTGATGATCAGGCCCGTGAGCTTGTCGTACTGCTCCAGGTCGTTCAGCAGCAGGAAGACCGGGATGATCATGGCGACCAGGGGGACCATCTGCACCGCCAGGATGCCGACGATGACCACCTTGCGGCCGCGGAAGGCGAACCGGGAGATGGCGAGGGCGGCCAGCACACCGACGACCATGCCGATCACGACGACCGAGAGCGACACGACGAGGCTGCGGCCGACCGGGCCCCAGAAGTCCGCGATGTCCATCGCCCGGCGGAAGTTGTCGAGCGTGAACCCGGTCGGGAACAGGCCCGGGTCCGGGTCGATGGCGTCCTTGGCCGGCTTGAAGGCCGTGTTGAGCATCCAGTAGAGGGGGAAGCCGGCGATCAGGAAGACGAGGAGGCCGAGCAGGTTCCAGCCGAGCTTCGACCTCCCGCGAGCCCGGCCGCCCGTCGTGGCGACGCTCGTGCTGGTCATTCGACCTCTCCGATCTTCAGCATCTGACGCATGTAGACGGCGACGACACCGAGCAGCAGCAGCACGGTCAGCAGGGCGATCGCCGAGCCCTGGGCGTAGTCGTTGACCACGAACGCCCGGTCGTAGGAATAGGTGTTGAGGATCTGGAACTCGGGCTCCGGGTGGCCGCCGCGCATCACGAAGACCTGCGGGAAGACGCCCATGTCCCAGATCACCGACAGGGTCGTGAGCATCACGATGATCGGCTTCAGGATGGGCAGGGTGACATAGCGGAAGACGCCCAGGGCGCCCGCGCCGTCGAGCCGGGCCGCCTCCTCCAGCTCCTTCGGGACCTGGGTGAGGCCCGCGCTGAGCGTGATGACGACGAAGGGCACGGCGCCCCACACCACCAGCAGCATGATCACGGCGAGCCCCTGGGGCCCGCTCGCGAACCAGTTGTGGCCGACCATGTCGACGCCGGGGAGCTTGCTCATCAGCGCGTTGAGGACGCCGTAGTCCGAGTCGAAGAGCCATTTGAAGACGGTCGTGGCCACGATGACCGGCATGCCCCAGCTGGCGATCAGCACGATGTTGATCATCGTCTTCACCCAGCCGGAGACCTTCTGCAGCAGCAGGGCCACCAGCATGCCGAGCACCATCGTGAGGATCACGCAGCCGGCCGCGAAGATGACGGTCCGCAGGACGACCGCCCAGAACTCGCTGTCGCCGAGCACCTTGGAGAAGTTGTCGAAGCCGACCCACTCGGCGGGCTTGAAGCCCCACAGCTGGGACTGCCCGAAGGTCTGGAAGGAGAGCGTGACCAGCCTGAAGAGCGGATACGCCATCACCAGGGCGAGGACCAGCAGGCAGGGCGCGAGCAGCAGCCACGGCGTGGCCGCGCCGCCCGAGGTCCGGCTTCTGCGCGGGTCCTTCGCGACCGGTGGTGGTGGCGCCTGCCGCGGCGGCGGCACCTTGGCGGGGGTGGTCGTGTCTGCGGCACTCATGGCGCGCTCCTCAGCGGTCCCTCAGGTCGTTCGAAAGCGAAGCCCGTACGCGTACGGGAAGCAGGGCCCCCGGCCTTCGAGGCCGTAGGGGGCCCTGCTGCGAAGGTCACTTGGTGTTGATGACCTTGTCGATCGCGGCGTCCGCCTCCTTCGCGGCGGCCTCGACCGACTTCTTGCCGGTGCCGATGTTCTGCAGCATCGTCTGCAGGACCTGGGCCTTCTCGACCTGACCCCAGCCGGGGGCCATCGGGACGAACCAGTTGGACTCGGCGGCGGTGGCCGGGACCGCGGTGGCCGGGTCGTTCTTCAGGGACGCGAGGTCCGTCTTGTTGTTGGGCAGGTTGCCCTTGGCCATCAGCCCCTTCTGGCCGGAGGGGCCGGTGAAGGCGTTGATCCACTCGGCGGCGACGGCCTGCGCCTTGGACTTCACCGGGACGGCGAGGTCCGAACCGCCCAGGAAGACGGGCATGTTCTTGCCGGACGGACCCGGCATCACGAAGTTCTCGAGGTTGTTCTTGAGCTTGCCGGTCTTGTCGTTCTTCGGGTCGGCGGAGGTCGCGCCCTCCCAGGCCGCGCCGAAGATCATGCCGGACTTGCCCTGGCCGTAGACGATGTAACGGTCCGACTCGTCCTTGGTCTTGTCGCCGTGCATGTACTTGTCGACGACGTTCTTGAACTCGGTGAGGCCCTTGACGGACTCGGGCGAGGACAGGTTGCCCTTCCACTGGCCGCCGTCCTCCTTGGCGATGGAGCCGCCGGCGTCGTAGACGAAGGACATGGCCGCGTACCAGTCACGGGTGGGCTGGTACCACGCGGAGAACTTGTCGCCCTCCTTCTTCTGCACCTTGTCGAGGGCGGCGGTGAGTTCGGCGTACGTCGTCGGCGGGGTCTTCACGCCGACCGAGGCGAAGACGTCCTTGCGCCAGTTGGCGACGCGGCCACCGGCGTAGTAGGGGACGCCGTAGGTCTTGCCCTGGTACGTCACCGAGGCCTTGAGGCCGTCAAGCCAGGCCGAGGAGTTGGCGAACTTCGCCGGGTCGAGGGGCGCGAAGGCGCCCTTGACCATGTAGCTCAGCATCTCGGTGTTGCCCATCTCGACCACGTCGGGCGCCTTGTCGGTGGCGAGGACCGCGTCGAGCTTGGTGTTCTTGTCCGGCCAGCCGTAGTACTCGTGGTTGATCTTGATGCCGGGGTGTGCCTTCTTCACCGCCGCGTCGGCGGACTTCACCAGGTCCGGCCAGTTGTTCTGGGCGTCGACGGTGAGCCAGACGGTCAGCTCCTTGGCGTCCGCGCCGCTGCTGGAAGAGCCTTTGTCGTCGTTGCCACCACACGCCGCGATGGAGACCATCATGCCCGCGATACCGATCGCGGCTATGAGCTTGCGCTTCACGCCACCCTCCTCAGGGATGCCCACACCTCCCGCCCCCAGGCCGGGACCTGAACCAATGGTGTAGACCAGTAGGGGGAGCTTGGACCAGACCAGAAGACCTGTCAAGAGTGCTCGAAACCCCTCTGACCAGCCGTTATGCGACCTACATATGCAAGGACCTTTAAGTAAGAAGGCAGCGAAAATCCCAACGCCGGAGTACTCTCTTCCGCTAGACCACTTGACCTGTGGACTAGACCAAAAGAGACGGCGCCGGTATACAGAAGGGATCACGAAGTGACCCTCATCCGGAGCCGGGAAGGCAGAACATGAGCACCGAGGTCAGCAGTGCGGAGAACGAGGGTGGAGCGAGTGTCCGTACCGCGCGCGTGCCCAAGTACTACCGCCTGAAGAAGCACCTGCTCGAGATGACGGAGACGCAGTCCCCGGGCACCCCGGTACCGCCCGAGCGCACCCTGGCCGCCGAGTTCGACACCTCCCGGACCACGGTGCGCCAGGCGCTCCAGGAGCTGGTGGTCGAGGGCCGCCTGGAGCGGATCCAGGGCAAGGGCACCTTCGTCGCCAAGCCCAAGGTCTCGCAGGCGCTGCAACTGACGTCGTACACCGAGGACATGCGGGCCCAGGGCCTGGAGCCGACCTCGCAACTGCTGGACATCGGCTACATCACGGCCGACGACCGGCTCGCCGAACTCCTCGACATCACGGCGGGCGGCCGGGTGCTGCGCATCGAGCGCCTGCGCATGGCCAACGCCGAGCCGATGGCGATCGAGACGACGCACCTCAGCGCCAAGCGCTTCCCCGCCCTGCGCCGGTCCCTGGTCAAGTACACCTCTCTCTACACCGCCCTCGCGGAGGTGTACGACGTCCATCTCGCCGAGGCCGAGGAGACCATCGAGACCTCACTGGCCACCCCGCGCGAGGCCGGCCTGCTCGGCACCGATGTCGGCCTGCCGATGCTGATGCTCTCCCGCCACTCGCTGGACCGGGACGGGCAGCCGGTGGAGTGGGTGCGCTCGGTGTACCGCGGCGACCGCTACAAGTTCGTGGCTCGCCTCAAGCGCCCCCAGGAATAGGGCCTGTTGCGAACGTCCCGCCGGAAGACGGGCCCGTCCGCCCGCCGCCGGGCCTTCACTGAATCGATACACCGATATGCGGACGAGGTCTTCCGTTTCCGGGACATGGTGACCTACATTGCCTGCGCATTACACAGGTGATCACAGGTGAACGCGAGGGGACGGAGCCGCACCATGTCCGAAGTGCCCGAAGTGAGACCACCGATGGTGACGCCGGTGCGCGTGGTCATCGCCATCTGCCTGATCGCACCGTTCGTGGCGACGCTCTGGGTCGGTTCGTACGCCAGGACCGGCCCCGAGTTCATCGGTATCCCGTTCTTCTACTGGTACCAGATGCTCTGGGTGCTGATCTCCACCGCGCTGACGATGACCGCGTACCAGCTGTGGCAGCGTGACCAGCGCGCCCGCGCCGCGCAGAAGGGCGGTGCGTCGAAGTGAAGGACGGCGTGAACGGCGTCGCGCTCGGCGTCTTCATCTTCTTCTTCGTGGCCGTGACCGTCATGGGCTTCCTGGCGGCACGCTGGCGCAAGGCCGAGAACGAGCACTCGCTCGACGAATGGGGCCTGGGCGGCCGGTCGTTCGGCACCTGGGTCACCTGGTTCCTGCTCGGCGGCGACCTCTACACGGCGTACACGTTCGTCGCCGTACCCGCGGCGATCTACGCGGCGGGCGCGGCCGGCTTCTTCGCGGTGCCCTACACCATCCTGGTCTACCCGCTGATCTTCACGTTCCTGCCCCGCCTGTGGTCGGTCTCGCACCGCCACGGGTACGTGACGACCTCGGACTTCGTGCGCGGCCGCTTCGGCTCGAAGGGCCTGTCGCTGGCCGTCGCGGTCACCGGCATCCTCGCCACCATGCCCTACATCGCGCTCCAACTGGTCGGCATCCAGGCCGTGCTGGACGTGATGGGCGTCGGCGGCGGCGACAGCACCAACGGGTTCGTGAAGGACCTGCCGCTGCTGATCGCCTTCGCCGTCCTCGCGGCGTACACCTACTCCTCGGGACTGCGGGCCCCCGCGCTCATCGCTTTCGTGAAGGACGCGCTGATCTACATCGTCATCGCGGTGGCGATCATCTACATCCCGATCAAGCTCGGCGGCTTCGACGACATCTTCGCGAAGGCGAGCGCGGCGTTCGCGCACACCAACCCGGCGACCGGCAAGCCGCGCGGCGCCCTCGTACCGCCGGGGACGGGCCAGTGGGCGTACGCCACGCTGGCGTTGGGCTCCGCGCTCGCGCTGTTCATGTACCCGCACTCGATCACCGCGACGCTCTCCTCGCGCAGCCGTGAGGTGATCCGCCGCAACACCACGATCCTGCCGCTGTACTCGCTGATGCTGGGTCTGCTGGCCCTGCTGGGCTTCATGGCGATCGCGGCCGGGGTGAAGGTCACCAACGGGCAGCTGGCGATCCCGCAGCTGTTCGAGAACATGTTCCCGGACTGGTTCGCGGGGGTGGCCTTCGCGGCCATCGGCATCGGCGCCCTGGTGCCGGCGGCCATCATGTCCATCGCGGCCGCGAACCTCTTCACCCGCAACATCTACCGGGACTTCATCAAGCCGGACGCGACACCGAAGCAGGAGGCCCAGGTCTCCAAGGTCGTGTCGCTGCTGGTGAAGGTCGGCGCGCTGGTCTTCGTCCTCACCATGGACAAGACGGTCGCCATCAACTTCCAGCTGCTGGGCGGCATCTGGATCCTGCAGACCTTCCCGTCCCTGGTCGGCGGCCTGTTCACCCGCTGGTTCCACCGCTGGGCTCTGCTCGGCGGCTGGGCGGTCGGCATGGTCTACGGCACCGTCGCCGCCTACGGCGTCGCCTCGCCGAGCCAGAAGCACTTCGGCGGCTCGGCGAAGGAGATCCCCGGTATCGGCGAGATCGGCTACATCGGCCTGACCGCGTTCGTCATGAACGTGGTGGTGACGGTGGTGCTGACCTTCGTCCTGAAGGCCGTGAAGGCGCCGGAGGGCGTCGACGAGACCGCGGTGGACGACTACACCGTGGACGCCGGCGACCCGGGCGTGCAGGTGGAACTGCCGCCCGCGACGGCGGCGGAGTCGCACTAGCGGAGGGCCGCTCGACGGGCCGCCGGGCAGACCCGGCGGCCCGTCGCCGTACCCCGGCACTCACTCTCCTCACCCATGAGTTGACGCTCTGACATCAGCGCGACACAACATATGGGGGTGCTTCTCACGCCCGGCACAAGATGTATGCTCATGCTCGCTGTCGCCGCAGGGGAATCCGGTGCGAATCCGGAACTGTCCCGCAACGGTGTACCCATCCGTGTTCGCACACGTATGGGCGTCAGTCCGAGGACCTGCCGACAGTGCGCCCGGCCGCCGTGGCCCGGGTGCTTCGACGTCCGGGCCTCGTGGAGTGGGCCGGTGGACGCGGCGCCGTCGTGCGCTCGTGGCTGCCCCCTGCCCTCCGCAAGGCCCCGTGCCGAGCGAGGGAGAGCCCCACGTGACCATCGCGCCAGCCGATCCGGCTTCAGCGACACCGTCCGCGACATCGGCCGACGACGGTCCCGGTGCCGCACTGCTGCGGACCCTGGCCGAACTGACCGCCGACCTCCCCGACGCCGACCCCGGCAGGGTCGCCGCCGCCGCGCTGCGCGGGCGGTCGGCGCGGGCGGACGAGACGGAGTTGCGCGAGCTGGCCACGGAGGCGGCCGCCGGCCTCATCTCGGAGGACCCCGCGTACTCGCGGCTGGCCGCGCGTCTGCTGACGATCGGCATCGCGGAGGAGGCCGCCTCGCAGGGCGTCACGTGCTTCACCGAGTCGGTCGCCGTGGGCCGTCGCGAGGGGCTCATCGCCGACCGCACGGCGGAGTTCGCCCGTCTGCACGCCGCGCGCCTGGACGCTCTCGTCGACCCCCGGGGGGACGACCGTTTCGGCTACTTCGGCCTGCGCACCCTGCACAGCCGCTACCTCCTGCGCCACCCCATCACCCGCAAGGTGATCGAGACGCCGCAGCACTTCATGCTGCGGGTGGCGGCCGGCCTCGCCGAGGACGACACCCCGCGGTCCGTCGACGAAGTCGCCGCGCTCTACGGCCTGATGAGCCGTCTCGACTACCTCCCCTCCTCCCCCACCCTCTTCAACTCCGGCACCCGCCACCCGCAGATGTCCTCCTGCTACCTCCTCGACTCCCCCAAGGACGAGCTGGACTCCATCTACGACCGCTACCACCAGGTCGCCCGCCTCTCGAAGCACGCGGGCGGCATCGGCCTCGCGTACTCCCGCATCCGCTCCCGGGGTTCGCTGATCCGCGGCACCAACGGGCACTCGAACGGCATCGTCCCGTTCCTGAAGACCCTGGACGCCTCGGTGGCCGCCGTGAACCAGGGTGGCCGGCGCAAGGGCGCGGCCGCGGTCTACCTGGAGACCTGGCACCTGGACATCGAGGAGTTCCTGGAGCTGCGCGACAACACCGGTGAGGACGCCCGCCGTACGCACAACCTGAACCTCGCGCACTGGATCCCGGACGAGTTCATGCGCCGGGTCGACGCCGACACGCAGTGGTCGCTGTTCTCCCCCGCGGACGTGCCGGAACTCGTCGACCTGTGGGGCGAGGAGTTCGACGCCGCCTACCGCGGGGCGGAGGCCGCGGGCCTGGCCCGCAAGACCGTCCCGGCCCGCGAGCTCTACGGCCGCATGATGCGCACCCTCGCGCAGACCGGCAACGGCTGGATGACCTTCAAGGACGCCGCCAACCGCACCGCCAACCAGACGGCCGAGCCGGGCCGCGTCGTCCACTCCTCCAACCTCTGCACCGAGATCCTGGAGGTCACGGACGACGGCGAGACCGCGGTCTGCAACCTGGGCTCGGTGAACCTGGGCGCCTTCGTCCAGGGGGGCGAGCTGGACTGGGAGCGGCTGGACCGGACCGTCCGCACGGCCGTCACCTTCCTGGACCGCGTGGTCGACATCAACTTCTACCCGACCGAGCAGGCGGGCCGCTCCAACGCGCGCTGGCGCCCGGTCGGCCTCGGTGTGATGGGCCTGCAGGACGTCTTCTTCCAGCTGCGCCTGCCCTTCGACTCCCCCGAGGCGAAGGCCCTGTCCACCCGCGTCGCCGAGCGCGTCATGCTCGCCGCGTACGAGGCGTCCGCCGACCTCGCCGAGCGCAACGGCCCGCTGCCCGCCTGGGAGCGGACCCGTACCGCCCGCGGCGTCCTGCATCCCGACCACTACGGTGTGGAGCCGGCCTGGCCGGAGCGCTGGGCGGCGCTGCGGGAGCGCGTCGCCGACGTCGGCCTGCGCAACTCCCTGCTCCTCGCCATCGCGCCGACCGCCACCATCGCGTCGATCGCCGGCGTCTACGAGTGCATCGAGCCGCAGGTGTCGAACCTCTTCAAGCGCGAGACCCTGTCCGGTGAGTTCCTGCAGGTGAACTCGTACCTGGTGAACGACCTGAAGGAACTCGGCGTCTGGGACGCCCGCACCCGCGAGGCGCTGCGCGAGGCCAGCGGCTCGGTGCAGGACCTCGCCTGGATCCCCGAGGACGTGCGGCGCCTGTACCGCACGGCGTGGGAGATCCCGCAGCGCGGCCTGATCGACATGGCCGCGGCCCGCACCCCGTACCTGGACCAGTCGCAGTCCCTGAACCTCTTCATGGAGACGCCGACCATCGGCAAGCTCTCCTCGATGTACGCGTACGCCTGGAAACAGGGCCTGAAGACGACGTACTACCTCCGCTCGCGCCCGGCGACCCGCATCGCCCGCGCGGCCCGCGCCACCGTCCCCGTCCAGCAGGTCGCCGACCCCGAGGCGGTCGCCTGCTCCCTGGAAAACCCCGAGTCCTGCGAGGCCTGCCAGTAATGACCACCCCTCACGCCCGTCTTCTCGACCCGGGCTTCGAGCTGACCCTGCGCCCCATGCGCTACCCGGACTTCTACGAGCGCTACCGGGACGCCATCAAGAACACCTGGACCGTGGAAGAGGTCGACCTCCACTCGGACGTCGCCGACCTCGCCAGGCTCAGCCCCGCCGAGCAGCACCTGATCGGCCGGCTGGTCGCCTTCTTCGCCACCGGCGACTCGATCGTGGCGAACAACCTGGTACTGACCCTCTACAAGCACATCAACTCCCCCGAGGCGCGGCTCTACCTGAGCCGCCAGCTCTTCGAGGAGGCCGTGCACGTCCAGTTCTACCTGACGCTCCTGGACACCTACCTCCCCGACCCGGAGGACCGCACCGCCGCGTTCGCCGCGGTGGAGAACATCCCCTCCATCCGTGAGAAGGCCGCGTTCTGCTTCACCTGGATGGACTCGGTGGAGAAGCTGGACCGCCTGGAGTCGCGGGCGGACCGCCGCCGCTTCCTGCTCAACCTCATCTGCTTCGCGGCGTGCATCGAGGGCCTGTTCTTCTACGGCGCCTTCGCCTACGTGTACTGGTTCCGCAGCCGCGGCCTGCTGCACGGCCTGGCCACCGGCACCAACTGGGTGTTCCGCGACGAGACGATGCACATGTCCTTCGCCTTCGACGTGGTCGACACCGTCCGCAAGGAGGAGCCGGAGCTCTTCGACGACGAGCTCCGCCGGCAGGTGACGGACATGCTGCGCGAGGCTGTCGAGGCCGAGCTGCAGTTCGCCCGCGACCTGTGCGGTGACGGCCTGCCCGGCATGAACACCGACTCGATGCGCCAGTACCTCGAGTGCGTCGCCGACCAGCGCCTGACCCGCCTCGGCTTCGCCCCGGTGTACGGCAGCGAGAACCCCTTCTCCTTCATGGAGCTGCAGGGCGTGCAGGAGCTGACCAACTTCTTCGAGCGGCGCCCGTCGGCGTACCAGGTGGCCGTGGAGGGCACGGTCGACCTCGACGAGGACTTCTGACGCCACCTTCCCGGACGGCCCATGGAGCGTCCATGGGCCGTTCATGGACCGTCCATGGATCTTCTATGGACCGGCCACGGAGCGGCAAAGTTCTGCGGCCGCTCCTTCTCCCGGGCCTCCGGGCGCGGCTAGGTTCTGCCTGTCCTGTTCATGCCATTCCCCATGGCATGGCGGGGTGTTCGAAATGTCATGCTCATGACTGCGCATTCTGCCGCCGCTACGCGCGTCACTGGGCCTGCCTGTAACCCCACCGATGGAGGCAGTACCCCCATGCGTGAGAAGCCCAGACGGAGTCTGCGAAGACTCCTCACCACCGCCATACCCGCGCTCGCCCTCGGCCTCGCCGGGCTCGTCGCGGCACCGGCACACGCGGCACCCGCGGTCCCGCACACCTCCCACGCCGCGCAGAACGCGAAAGCCCTCACCTCCCCCGAGCGGCAGACCTTCCACTCGACCGGCAAGGCCGGCCAGAAGGTGCCGACCACCCACCTGTGTGCCACGGCCGCGCCCGGTCACGCGTCCTGCTTCGCCCAGCGGCGCACCGACATCAAGCAGCGGCTGGCCTCCGCGGTCGCCGCCGCCGCGCCCTCGGGCCTCAGCCCGGCCAACCTGCACAGCGCCTACAACCTGCCCTCCACGGGCGGATCGGGCCTGACGGTCGCCGTCGTCGACGCCTACAACGACCCCAACGCCGCGTCGGACCTGGCCACCTACCGCTCGCAGTACGGCCTGTCCTCGTGCACCAAGGCCAACGGCTGCTTCAAGCAGGTCAGCCAGACCGGCTCCACCACCTCGCTGCCGTCCAACGACACCGGCTGGGCGGGCGAGGAGGCGCTGGACATCGACATGGTCAGCGCCGTCTGCCCCAACTGCAACATCATCCTCGTCGAGGCGAACTCCGCGAACGACACCGACCTCGGCATCGCCGAGAACGAGGCCGTCTCGCTCGGCGCCAAGGTCGTCTCCAACAGCTGGGGCGGCGACGAGGCCTCCTCGCAGACCAGTGAGGACACCGCGTACTTCAAGCACCCCGGTGTCGCGATCACCGTCTCCGCGGGCGACTCCGGCTACGGCGCCGAGTACCCGGCGACCTCCCAGTACGTGACCGCCGTCGGCGGCACCGCGCTCTCCAGCTCCGGCAACTCCCGCGGCTGGACCGAGTCCGTGTGGAAGACGAACAGCACGGAGGGCACCGGCTCCGGCTGCTCCGCCTACGACCCCAAGCCGAGCTGGCAGACCGACACCGGGTGCGGCAAGCGCATGGAGGCCGACGTCTCCGCGGTCGCCGACCCGGCCACCGGCGTGGCCGTCTACGACACCTACGGCGGCTCCGGCTGGGCGGTCTACGGCGGCACCAGCGCCTCCGCCCCGATCATCGCCGGCGTCTACGCCCTCGCGGGCACCCCGGGCTCGACCGACTACCCGGCGAAGTACCCCTACAGCCACACCGGCAACCTGTACGACGTCACCAGCGGCAACAACGGCTCCTGCTCCACGTCGTACTTCTGCACCGCGACCACCGGCTACGACGGCCCGACCGGCTGGGGCACCCCCAACGGCACCACGGCCTTCACCGCCGGCTCCAGCTCCGGCAACACGGTGAGCGTCACCAACCCGGGCAGCCAGTCCACCGCGACCGGCAGCTCGGCCGGCCTGCAGATCAGCGCGTCCGACAGCGCGGGCGCCACGCTCACCTACAGCGCCACCGGCCTGCCGACCGGGCTGTCCATCAACAGCTCGACCGGCCTGATCTCCGGTACGGCGTCCACCGCCGGCACCTACCAGGTCACCGTCACCGCGAAGGACAGCACGGGCGCCTCGGGCTCGACGTCCTTCACCTGGACGGTCAGCTCCAGCGGCGGCACCTGCACCGCGGCGCAGCTCCTGGGCAACCAGGGCTTCGAGTCGGGCAACACCGTCTGGAGCGCGACCAGCGGGGTCATCACCAGCGACAGCGGTGAGGCCGCGCGCAGCGGCTCCTACAAGGCCTGGCTCGACGGCTACGGCACCACCCACACCGACACCCTGTCCCAGTCGGTGACCGTGCCCGCCGGCTGCAAGGCCACCTTCACCTTCTACCTGCACATCGACACGTCGGAGACCACCAGCAGCACCGCCTACGACAAGCTGACGGTCACCGCCGGTTCCACGACCCTGGCGACGTACTCCAACCTCAACGCCGCCTCCGGCTACGCCCAGAAGTCCTTCGACCTGTCCTCGTACGCGGGCTCGACCGTCACCCTGAAGTTCAGCGGTGCCGAGGACTCCTCCCTGCAGACCAGCTTCGTCGTCGACGACACCGCCGTCACGACCAGCTGACCGGCATCACCCCCGGGCCCCGGCCGCCGCCTTCGCGGCCGGGGCTCCGGCGTGCGACGGGGCGTGGATCCGGGCGGGCGGGTGACACGTCAGAGGGAGAGGAGGTCCCCATGCGCCGAACGATCCCCCACACGACCCTCGCGGCCGCCGCGCTCGCCCTCGTCCTCGCCGGCTGCGGCGGCCCGTCCGACAGCGGCAAGGGCGGCGGCAGCAGCGTGTCGTCCTCGCCCACCCCCACCGCGAGTCCGTCCACCGGCCCGGCGAGCAGTCCCACGGGATGTGCGGCCCCGGCCCCGCTCACCGCCCACGACAGCGGCCGCACCGTGTGCCTGTCCGTCGGCGAGACGCTCCGCGTCAGCCTGGACGGCACCGCCGAGCGGCCCTGGAAGCCGGTCACCGTCAAGGGCTCCGGGCTGGAGGCCGCCAACAGCGGCATCGTCCTGCTGCCCGGCGACGCGAGCGCCGCCTACAAGGCCGTCTCCGCGGGAAGGACCCGGCTCGAGTCCTCACGGCCGCTGTGCGCCGCGCAGACCGGCCGGGTCTCGTGCCTCGGTATTCAGGAGTGGTGGGTGACCGTGGTGGTGAGGTAGCGCGGCCCGCGGGCGGGGTGTTCGGCCGGCCCGAGCACCCCGGCCGCGCGGTGCCCCCGCTCGGCCTCACGGATCTGCCGGTCGACACGACGGTCGTGGGCGATGCCGATCACCGCCGGGAGAACCATCAGGACGAGGATTCCGAGAACGGTCAGCATTCCGATCAGTCCTTCGATGTGTGCCGTATCCATAGACACCACTGTCGCGCCGTTAGCTCCTTACAAACAGTGGCAGGACTGCCGTAGACCCTCGATTTACTGCCAAGGGCGAGGCACACTGGAGAGATGCTGCAGAACGTCGCCGCCGTCGTCCTGGACGGTGTGAATCCCTTCGAACTGGCCGTCGTCTGCGAGGTGTTCGGCATCGATCGCAGCGACGACGGACTGCCCGTGTACGACTTCGCGGTCGCTTCGGCCGAAGGCCCGCTGCTGAACACGCGCGCGGGCTTCTCCATGAACGTCGCGCACGGCCTGGAGCGGCTGGAGGAGGCCGATCTGATCGCCGTGCCGGCCGGCGCCCGCTACGGGAGCCGGGAGTTCCCGCCCGAGCTGCTCGGCTCGCTGCGCCGCGGCGTCGAGCGCGGCGCCCGGGTGCTCAGCGTCTGCTCCGGAGTCTTCGTGCTCGCCGCGGCCGGACTGCTGGACGACCGCCGCTGCGCCGTGCACTGGCACGACGCGGACCAGCTGGCCCTGGCGTATCCGCGGCTGACCGTGGAGCCGGACGTGCTGTACGTCGACGAGGACCCGGTGATCACCTCCGCGGGCACCGCCGCCGGCATCGACGCCTGCCTGCACATCGTGCGCAAGGAGCAGGGCCCGGAGGTCGCCAACAAGATCGCCCGGCGCATGGTGGTACCGCCGCACCGGGACGGCGGGCAGGCCCAGTACATCGAGCGGCCGCTGCCCCCGTCGCACGGGGACACCGTCGCCGAGGTGCTGGTGTGGATGGAGCGGCATCTCGACGAGGAGGTCACGGTCGAACAGCTCGCGGCGCGCGCCCACATGTCGCCGCGCACCTTCGCCCGCCGCTTCCAGCAGGAGACGGGCACCACGCCCTACCGCTGGATCCTGCGGCAACGGGTGCTGCTGGCGCAGCGGTTGCTGGAGGGGACGGACGAGACGGTGGACGCGATCGCCTGGCGGGCCGGGTTCGGCAACGCGGCGGCACTGCGCCACCAGTTCGTGCAGGCGATCGGCACCACGCCGAACGCCTACCGGCGCACGTTCCGGGGCCCCGAGGCGGCCGCCTGACGGCCTCAGCCGTTGGCGACCACGGGGTAGCGGGGCTCGTTCTCCGCCATCTGCCGCAGCGCGTCCTTGCGTTCACGCTTGGAGAGACGGTCGATGTAGAGGTAGCCGTAGAGGTGGTCGGTCTCGTGCTGCAGGCAGCGGGCGAAGTAGCCGGTGCCGCGGACCTTGACCGGGTTGCCCTTCTCGTCCTGCCCGGTCACCTCGGCGTAGTCCGGGCGGGCCAGCGGGGCGTACGCGGTCGGCACGGACAGGCAGCCCTCGTTGCTGTCGTCCAGCCGGCGCCGCTCCGCGGGCAGGTCCACCAGCTTGGGGTTGCAGACGACACCGACGTGCCGCACGCCCTCGTCGTCGCCGCAGTCGTAGACGAAGACCTTCAGGTCGACGCCGATCTGGTTCGCGGCCAGGCCCACGCCCTCGGCGGTGCGCTGGGAGGCGAACATGTCCGCCACCAGCTGCTCCAGCTCGGGGCCGAACTCCGTGACGTCCCTGCACTCCTTGTGCAGCACCGGGTTGCCGACGACCGTGATCGGCCGCGAGGTGCCCCGCTCGCGCCAGGCCGCCTCGCGCTCCTCGGCCTCCCCGGTGTCGATGACGAAGCCCTCGTCGTCCACGGGGAGCACGCCCGCGTGCTGCTGATCGGTGTCCTGCTGCGCCATGACCGACGTAAGCCTTCCTCGGAAAAACAGGGGTGTGATGCTGATACAGGGTAAGGGGAAGCGCCCCCTTCAGGGGCGCGGGGAACTGCGCGACCAGCCACGACGAAACCGGCACTCGGCAACGGCGCTAGCAGACCTCCTCGAGATCCCGCCAGTCCCGCGAGTCAGGACTGTCGGCAACCCACCCGTCCAGCAGCCCCCGGACCAATGCGGCCGGGGCGGCGACGCCGCATTCCCGCTCCGGCACCCACAGCTGCCCGTCCGTCCGGTGCCCGAGCGGCCCCGGGTGCCCCGGCTCGCTGTGGTCGTGCGGATCGAGATGCTCACCGTCGCCCTCGTCCGAGGGCATACGGGACTCCGAGCACATGCGGCACAGCAGACGCACCGACGACGACCAGTCCTCCGCCGCGAAGCCGGCGTCGGAGGCGAGCTGCTCCAGGGCGTCCCGGTCCGCCTCCGTGGCGGCCTCCAGCAGCACCACCCAGGTCGGCACCGGCGAGGGCGCCCACAGCTCGATCTCGTCGAAGACCGGGTAGGAGTGCCCGGCCGCGGTGGTCCGCTCGCCGTGCGGGACCCCGTCGTGCAGCACGACCTCGCCCCAGCGCCGCCCGGAGGACGGCAGCGGGATGGACAGCACCTCGATCCGGGCGGGGTCCAGCCGCCGGCCCCACACCACCTCGGCCTCCCCCTCCGGGGACAGCCGTACGGCCGCGCTGCCCAGGTCCATGCCCACCGGCTCACCGGCCGACGTGCCGGCGCCCGGCACGTGCAGCCCGTACGCCTGCCAGGCCCGACGGGCCAGCGGCCAGTCCTGGAGCGCGGTGGCCGCGATGCCGACGTTCCACCAGTCGGGCGCCCCGGTCTCCCGGTCCAGCAGCGCGACGGCCCGCAGGCCGGCCGCGCGCGCCTGCTCCCAGTCGTGCCGGAACTTGTGCAGCAGCGCGAGGTTGAACCAGGACTCCGACAGCCAGGGCTCCAGGTCGGCGGCACGTGTCAGCAGCGCGCCCGCGTCCTCGTACCGGCCGTCGCCGATCAGGGTGAACGCGCGGTCCGTGGCCTGCCGCCAGGAGGCGGAGGGCCGGTGCCGTCCCTTGCCGAAGATCCTCACGATTCCCGCCTGCCAGTTCCTTGGAGTGGGCTGGCTAGTGCTGCCCCCGGACACCCTCTCATTCGCATCCAACCACGTACGGCTGGAAGGCCGCTCATTACCCATGGGTTACCCAGCCGAAGGCAAGGTCAGACTGTCTCGGGCCAGGACCCGGGCGAGCGATTCCACCACTTCGGGCGCGTACTCCTCCGCCGTGGCCAGCCGCAGTTCCTCCAGGGCCGTCAGGGGGCCGCCGGGCCCGGCGGCCCGCGCCTTCTCGTCGTAGGCGTTCACGGCCCGCACGATCCGCGCGGCGACGGGCTGGTCCCGGTAGGGGTCGGCCTGCCGCTCGACGACCACGGCGACCGCCGCGTCGACGCCGGTCTGGCGCACGACCGCCCCGCCGAGCAGGGCGATCCGCCGCTGCTCGGCGGTGGGCAGCAGCGCGGTCGCGCCCGCCGGCACCGGGTCGACCAGGCTGAGCTGGCCGATGTCGTGCATCAGGGCCGCGTACTCCAGCACGGTCAGCTCGGGGCGGGTGAGGCCGAGGTCCCGTCCGACGGCGCGGCTGAGGCCCGCCACCCGCCGGGCGTGCCCGGCGGGGGTGTACCCGGCGATCTCGGTGGCGCGGGCGAGGGAGGCGATGGTCTGCCGGTAGGTGGTCCGCACGGCGGCGTACCGGCGGAAGGACAGCTGGGTGAGCAGGAGCGGCAGTGAGAACACGGGCAGCGCCCACAGTCCTACGACGGCGACCGCGAGCGCCATGACCGCGCCCGTGGCACACACGGCCGAGCCGATGCCGAGGAGGGCGTGCAGTTCGTCACGCAGGAGCGGGCCGAAGGGCCACCGGGTGCGCGCGTGCGCCAGCGCGGCGGCGAGCACGGCGTCGCACAGCGCGGTGAGGGCGAGCAGGGCCAGCAGCAGCAGCGCGTACCCCGGACCGTGCCAGGCGTCGAACACGCCCCGGCTGTAGAGGGGCTGGAAGCACACGGCGGCGAAGCCGACGGTGATCACGCGCCGCGCCAGATGGTCGAGCACCGGCCCCTGCCCCCGCGCGACGTGCGGCACGCCGCCGATCAGTGCGGCCGCGAGCACGACGGCGACGACCTGGGTGACGCCGTGGTGCGTGGGCCGCCCGGCGTCCTCTCCGAGCAGCGCGTACGACAGGGCCCCGGCGGCCCCGAGGGGTGCGGCCTCCCTGACCCGGGCGCCGGTCCACCGGCTGAGCTCCCCGACGGTGACGAGCACCCCGAAGGCGAGTGCGGTGGGGCGCTCCTGCAGGCCGGTCCGGCAGGTGACGGCCAGCGAGCCCGCGGCGAGGAGGGCGGCGGCGGTGTGGATGAGGACCGTCAGCGGTGCCCGGCGGCTCATCGGTGGGCTCTCGGGCGGTCGGTGACGGGCACCGCCGGTGCCGGGACCTGCGGCCCCTCCTGAGCGGTGACCGAGGGATGCCAGCCGTGCCGGCCCAGCGCCCGCACCAGGGCCGTGACCATCCGCGGGTCGAACTGCGAGCCCGCGCACCGCCGCAGCTCCTCCAGCGCGACCGGCACCGGCCGGGCCCGCCGGTAGGAGCGCGTGGACGTCATCGCGTCGAAGGCGTCCGCCACGGCCACCACCCGCGCCGACTCCGGGATCTGCCCGCCCACCAGCCCGTACGGGTAGCCGCTGCCGTCCAGCCGCTCGTGGTGGTGCAGGACCGCGGCGCGGGCCTCGCCCAGAAAACCGATTCCGCGCACCATCTCGTGGCCGTACTCGGGATGCAGCTCGATCACCCGCCGCTCCTCGGGAGTCAGCGGCCCGTCCTTGCGCAACAGCCGTGTGGGGACGCCGAGTTTGCCCACGTCGTGCAGGATTCCGGCGAACCGCAGCACCTCGGTGCGCTCGTCGTCCAGGCCGAGCTCACGCGCGATCATCATCGAGGCCTGGCCGACGCGTTCGCTGTGGCCGCGGGTGTACTCGTCCTTGATGTCGACGGCCTGCACGAGCGCGCGGATGGTGGCCTGGTGGGCGGCGCGCTCACGGTGGGACTGCGCGAAGGCCCACCAGGACACGCACATCGGCAGCAGCACGAGCAGGGCGGCGACCGGTCCGTACGGGCTGCGCCACAGGACGGCCATCATCAGCCCGGCGAGCCCGTGCACGGCCACCGGCGCGAGGGAGCGCACGAACGGCCCGCGCCAGGCCCGGCGCAGCGGCACGCCCTCGGCCAGCGCGCGGACCCCGCCGTCCAGGGTGGCCAGCACCAGGCAGAACGCGAGCACCGCGGCACCGGCGGGCACCAGCAGGTAGGGGAAGTCGGAGGCCACGACCGCGTCCCGCCCGCTGAGCGCCCAGTGCACCCGGCTCGCGGCCCAGACCCCGAGGGCCAGCTGGGCGGCCCGCCAGATCCGGCGCACCTTCCGCGGCCGCTGGTGGACCGGGGAGAGCAGCGCCCCCGGCAGCGCCACCAGGGCGGCGGCAGGCGGGGGCAGCAGGAAGGCCCCGGCGAGGAGCACGGGGTAGAACGTTCCGGCAAAGCGCCGACGGGCGGCGGCCTGCTCGCAGCAGGCGTAGAGCGCGGCCAGCAGGGCGACCGCCCACCAGGGTGTGTGCGTGCCGGGCAGCGGGAGCAGGCACAGCACCACGCCCACGACCGCGCAGGCCACGTACGCGCGTGCCCGTGCCGGAACGACCTCCATCACGCCCCTCCGCCGGCCGATGCTGCTCAGGCTGAGGAGCGTAGAGGGGCTGGAGGGGGCCGCGGGGCCGGGAACGGTCGATTAGCACGTTCGGGTGACGGCGGCCCGTTCCAGGTGCGCCCGGCGCGAAGGCGTGCGCCGACGGGAGTTCAGGACTCCTGCGGGCTCGTGGTGATGTCGTGCTCGGGGACGGCCTGTCCGGAGCGGATCAGATCGATCCGCCCCATGACCTTGGACCGCAGGTCCGTCGGCACGTCGTCATGCCCGCAGCACCGCTTCACGAGCTTCTTCACGGCCTGCTCCAGGCCGTACTTCTCCAGGCACGGCGAGCACTCCTTGAAGTGCTGCTTGAACTTGTCGCGATCGACGTCCGGCATCTCACTGTCGAGGAACTCGTAGAGATGATCGAGGACCTCGCTGCAGTCCGTCTCGTGCGGCTCTCCGCAGCTCATGAGCCCGAGCCTTTCGCTTCGTTCGACTCTCCGGCGCCGGCCGGGACCAGCCCGCGCTCACGGGCGTAGTCCTCGAGCATGCCGCGCAGTTGACGGCGGCCCCGGTGCAGCCGGGACATCACCGTACCGATGGGTGTCCCCATGATGTCCGCGATCTCCTTGTACGCAAAGCCCTCTACGTCGGCGAGGTAGACGGCGATGCGGAATTCCTCGGGGATCGCCTGGAGCGCTTCCTTCACGTCCGAGTCCGGCAGATGGTCCAGCGCCTGCGACTCCGCGGAGCGCAGACCGGTCGACATGTGCGACTCGGCGCGGGCGAGCTGCCAGTCCTCGATCTCCTCGGCCGCGGAGCGCTGGGGTTCACGCTGCTTCTTGCGGTACGAGTTGATGAACGTGTTCGTGAGGATCCGGTACAGCCACGCCTTGAGGTTGGTGCCCTCGCGGAACTGGTGGAAGGACGCGTACGCCTTGGCGTACGTCTCCTGCACCAGGTCCTCGGCGTCCGCCGGGTTGCGCGTCATGCGCAGCGCCGCCGAGTACATCTGGTCGAGGAATTCGAGCGCGTCCCGCTCGAAGCGCGCGCTGCGCTCCGAAGTCGACTCCGCGCTCACGCCCTGGCCCTCGGGCTGCTCCGCCTGGCCGTTGTCGGTCCCTGCGTCGGTCCCAGTGACCGGACCCACCTCCTCAAGATTCCGGGCGGAGCCGAAACCGGTCCCACCAGAATCGGAGGATAGACGACGACCCGTCCCGCCCGCCCCTCGAATAGGGGTGGTCTTGGCCGCAGTCAGCACCGTCCAGTCCAGGTCAGTGCGGCTGCTGCGGCTCGGGCATGCGGTCGAACCCATGCGGCTGACTTCCTCTCCCACGACGTCGGTGCTGGTGTTTCAGCACTTCTGTGGGGCACAACAGAGGTCCGGGCCGCAACATTCCCGGGCCGTCACGCCAGTGACCCGGTCCACTTCACGGCCGCGTCCGTGATGATCGCCACGGCCTCCTCCTGGGTGACCTCCGCCCGCTTCGGCACCGCGAAGCCGTGATCGCCCCAGGGCACCTCCGTCAACTCGTAGGCCCCGTCGGGGAACTCCTCCGGCTTCCCGAAGGGATCGTTCCCGCCCTGGACGACGAGGGTGGGCACCCCCGAGCCGAGCAGCTCCCCGGCGCGGGACTTCTCCGGGCGGCCCGGCGGGTGCAGCGGGAAGCCGAGGGCGAGCACGCCGTGCGCGCCGAGCTCGCCGGCCGTGCGGCAGGCGACGCGTGCGCCGGCGCTGCGCCCGCCGGAGACCACCGGCAGGCCGGGGCCGGTCAGCGCGGGCCAGATGCCGCGCCAGCCGGTGTCCAGGGTCTTCGGCGGCGGCGCGACCTTCTTGCCCGCCACCCGCCAGGGCTGCTCCACCAGGGCGACGGTCACGCCGTGCCCCGGCAGGACCCGGGCCAGCGCCTGCAGGTCCCGCGCCTCGATGCCGCCGCCCGCGCCGTGGCCGAGCGCCAGCACGAGCCGTGCCTGCCGGGCCGGGTGCCAGGTGATGCGGGCGTCCCCCGCCTGTGTGGCCGTGGTCTCGGTCGTCACCGCGGTAGAGGTCGTCACGTCCGCAGAGGTCGTCGGATCGGAAGAGGTCGTCACGTCAGAAGAGTGTGCCCTCTTCCGGCCCTTCCAGCTCCTTCAGCAGCTCCGGCCCGTTGTTGCGGACGTTGCTGACGGCCGTCGAGACCGGGTAGGCGCGCATCAGGCCGGGCGGGGGCGGGGCCAGCAGCTCGCGCAGGCCGTCGACGTCGGTGCGGGCGGGGTCGAGCCAGGAGTCCCAGCGGTCCGCGGTGAGCATCAGCGGCATCCGGGGGTGGATGTCGGCCAGCGTGCGCGGTCCCTCGGCCGGGGAGACGGCGAGCGGGCTCGTCTCGGCCTCCGTGGTGATCACGGAGCACGTCACCCACCAGGCCTGCGGATGGTCGTCCGGCAGGGTCCTGTCCCGCCAGAACTCGTACAGCCCGGCCATCGCGAACACCGAGCCGTCGGCGGGCAGCACGAAGTAGGGCTGCTTGCGCGGCCGCTTCTTCTTCCCCTCGACCTCCAGGTCGCGCTCCTGCGTGCCGGTGACCCACTCGTAGTACCCGTCGGCGGGGATGATGCAGCGTCGGGAGGAGAAGGCCCGCCGGTACGACGGCTTCTCGTGCACGGTCTCCGCACGGGCGTTGATCATCCGGGCGCCGCCCTCGGGCGTCTTCGACCAGCTCGGCACCAGCCCCCACTTGAGCTTGCGGAGCTGGCGAACCGGCCGCGGGTCCTGCACGTCCTTGAGAGGGCGGTCGAGAACGGCGTAGACCTCCTTGGTGGGGGCCACGTTGTAGTCGGGGGCCAGGGTCTCCTCGGGCTCCCACTTCTCGATCTCAAAGATTCCTGCGAGATCCTCTGGCCTACGACTCGCTGCATACCGTCCGCACATACGTGCCACACTGCCAGGCCCGCCCGCCGCCCGGCCACCACCCCTCGACGAAGGCGCCCTGGGCGCCTTCCCCCTCCATCGACCTACGGGAGCCACAGCCACTGATGGACAGCATCGCCTCCTCACTCGCCTCCCTCTGGGACCGGGTCTTCGGCACCCAGCCCGACCCCGACCTGTGGGTGGTGATCGCGACGCTGGCCGCTGCGCTCGCGGTGACCGTCCCGCACAACGTCTGGCGCCTGTCGCGCAACGCCATCACCATCGCGCACGAGGGCGGGCACGGGCTGACGGCACTGCTCACCGGCCGTCAGCTCACGGGCATACGGCTGCACTCCGACACCAGCGGCCTCACCCTCAGCCGCGGCAAGCCGCACGGACTCGGCATGATCCTCACCGCGGCGGCCGGCTACACCGCTCCCCCGCTGCTCGGCCTCGGCGGCGCGGCCCTGCTCGCCGCCGGCCACATCACGCTGCTCCTGTGGCTGGCGACCGCCCTGCTCGTGGCGATGCTGGTGATGATCCGCAACGCGTACGGCGCGCTGACCGTGCTCGTCACCGGCGGCACCTTCCTTCTGGTGTCCTGGCTGGCGGGCCCCCAGGTGCAGGCGGCGTTCGCGTACGCGGTGGTGTGGTTCCTGCTGGTGGGCGGCGTGCGTCCGGCCTTCGAGCTCCAGGCGAAGCGGGCGCGGGGCGGGGCGGGGGACTCCGACGCGGACCAGCTCTCGCGCCTGACCCACGTGCCGGCCGGGCTGTGGCTCTTCCTGTTCCACGCGGTGTCGCTGTGCTCGCTGATGGGCGGGGGGCGCTGGCTGCTCGAGGTGTGACCAGCCCCGACGGCGCCGCACCGGACGCACCGGCTCCTTATAAAGTGGGCCCATGGCCCCACACGACGCACCTACCGCCCTCTGGCCCGCCCCCCACGCGAGCGGAGCCGTCGACGCGACGGTCCACGTACCGGGGTCCAAGTCCGTCACCAACCGCGCCCTCGTCCTCGCCGCCCTGGCGAGCGAGCCGGGCTGGCTGCGCCGCCCGCTGCGCTCCCGCGACACGCTGCTGATGGCCGGCGCCCTGCGCGCCATGGGCGTCGACATCGTCGAGGGCGTGGGCCCGGACGGCACGGGCGAGACCTGGCGCGTGCTGCCCACCGGCCTGCGCGGCCCGGCCACGGTCGACGTCGGCAACGCGGGCACGGTCATGCGCTTCCTGCCCCCGGTCGCCGCGCTCGCCGACGGCCCCGTCCGCTTCGACGGCGACCCCAGGTCCTACGAACGCCCGCTCAACGGCGTGGTCGACGCCCTGCGCGTGCTCGGCGCCCGTATCGACGACGACGGCCGTGGCGCGCTGCCGCTGACGGTGCACGGCGGCGGGGCGCTGGACGGCGGCCCGGTGGAGATCGACGCGTCCTCCTCCTCCCAGTTCGTGAGCGCCCTCCTGCTGTCCGGCCCGCGCTTCAACCAGGGCGTGGAGGTCCGTCACACCGGGTCCCTGCTGCCCTCCCTGCCCCACATCCGCATGACCGTCGACATGCTGCGCGCGGTCGGCGCCCAGGTGGACACCCCGGACTCGGGCGGCGAGCCGAACGTGTGGCGGGTGACGCCGGGCGCGCTGCTGGGCCGGGACCTGACCATCGAGCCCGACCTGTCCAACGCCCAGCCCTTCCTGGCCGCCGCGCTGATCACGGGCGGCAAGGTCGTGATCCCCGACTGGCCGGCCCGCACCACGCAGCCGGGCGACAAGCTGCGGGAGATCTTCACCGAAATGGGCGGTTCCTGCGAACTCACCGAGTACGGACTCGAGTTCACCGGTTCGGGTGCCGTGCGCGGTATCGATGTGGACCTGGGCGAGGTGGGCGAGCTGACCCCGGGCATCGCGGCGGTCGCGGCCCTCGCGGACTCCCCCTCCACCCTGCGGGGCGTGGCCCACCTGCGGCTGCACGAGACGGACCGCCTGGCCGCGCTCACCAAGGAGATCAACGAGCTCGGCGGCGACGTCACCGAGACCGCCGACGGGCTGCGGATCCGCCCGCGCCGCCTGCACGGCGGCGTCTTCCACACCTACGAGGACCACCGCATGGCGACCGCCGGCGCGATCATCGGCCTCGCGGTCGAGGGCGTGCAGATCGAGGACGTGGCGACGACGGCGAAGACCCTGCCGGAGTTCCCCGACATGTGGACCGGGATGCTCGGGGCGTAGGGGCGTAGGCAGATGCGCCGTTACGGCAAGCACACCGACGAGGACGACATCCGCAGCCGCCCGAACCGCAAGGGCAACCGGCCGCGCACCAACATCCGCCCCAAGCACGAGGACGCGGCCGAGGGCATGGTCCTGACCGTCGACCGGGGACGGCTGACCTGCCTGGTCGAGGACCGGATCGTGCTGGCCATGAAGGCCCGGGAACTCGGCCGCAAGGCGGCGGTGGTCGGCGACCGGGTGGCCCTCGTCGGGGATCTGTCCGGCAAGAAGGACACCCTGGCGCGCATCGTCCGCATCGAGGAGCGCGACTCGGTGCTGCGCCGCACCGCGGACGACGACGACCCGTACGAGCGCGTGGTCGTCGCCAACGCCGACCAGCTCGCCATCGTCGTCGCCCTCGCCGACCCCGAGCCCCGCCCCCGCCTCATCGACCGCTGCCTGGTCGCGGCCTACGACGGCGGCCTGGACCCTCTGCTGGTGATGACCAAGTCGGACCTCGCCCCGCCCGACAAGCTCCTCGAGCTCTACGGCGACCTCGACATCCCCTACGTCGTCACCAGCCGCGAGGAGCTGGAGAACGGCGGCGCGGCGGCCCGCGTGCGGGAGCAACTCGACGGCCTGGTCACGGCGTTCGTCGGGCACTCCGGCGTCGGCAAGACGACGCTCGTCAACGCGCTGGTCCCCGCGGACCGGCGCCGGCTGACCGGCCAGGTGAACGCGGTGACGGGCCGGGGCCGCCACACCACCACGTCGGCGCTGGCGCTCCCGCTGGGCGAAAACGACGGCTGGGTGATCGACACCCCCGGCGTACGGTCCTTCGGCCTCGCCCACATCGACCCCTCGCGGGTCATCCACGCCTTCCCGGACCTCGAACCCGGCACGGCCGGCTGCCCGCGCGCGTGCAGTCACGACGAGCCGGACTGCGCGCTGGACGCCTGGGTGGCCGAGGGCCACGCGGACCCGGCCCGGCTGTACTCGCTGCGCCGGCTGCTGGCGACACGGGAGCGCCGGGAGGGCGACTGAGCCACGGCCGCCCGCACACGGTTCACCCCCGCGTGACCACCGCGTTGTTTGCGTTCACACCGGCCCGGTAAGTGCATAATCGCACCCAGCCGGACCTACGGGAGGACAGCACATGGCGTGGCTGCTGGTGGTGGTGGCCGGGTTGCTCGAGACCGGCTTCGCCGTGTGCCTCAAGCTCTCGCACGGGTTCACGCGGCTGTGGCCCACCATCGCGTTCTGCATATTCGCGCTCGGCAGCTTCGGCCTGCTGACCCTCTCCCTGCGCAAGCTCGACGTCGGCCCCGCCTACGCCGTGTGGACCGGCATCGGCGCGGCGGGCACCGCGATCTACGGCATGATCTTCCTGGGCGACCTGGTCTCCGCCCTCAAACTCGTCTCGATCAGCCTGGTCATCGTGGGCGTGATCGGCCTGCAGCTGTCGGGCTCCGCGCACTAGGCTCAGTGCCCTGTGGGGTGGGGGACGCCCCGGCCGGGGGCGCCGTCCGTCAGACCGGCTGCTGCCTGGGCAGCGCCGTGCGGACCAGGTCCGCGACGCCCCCGTCGCCCGGCGGGGCCGCCACGCAGGACAGGGCGAGCCGCACCACCAGCTCGCAGGAGCGGGCCAGGTCCGCGGTGTCCGGCTTGAACGCTCCCGGTCCCGACAGCACGGCCACGGCCCGGTCGCGGACCATCGCCACGAAGTCGCCGGGCGAGGGCAGCGGGCCGTCCGCCCGCCGCTGCGCCGGCACCGCCGAGGACGAGGGGACCGCGGACAGCGTCGGAGCCGGCAGCCGCTCGCTCCAGCAGCCGGTCAGCATGGCCCGGACCAGTGCGTTGTCGCGGGCCACGGAGGCGGTCCACTCGGCGGTCGCGGTCAGCCGCTCCCGGGCGTCGCTGTGCGTGGCGAGCGCGCGCTCGACTCCGGCGAGATACGCGTCCGCCTCCCTTCTGACCAGGGCCCGGGCGAGACCTTCCTTGCTGCCGAACTCGTTGTAGAGCGTCTGGCGGGAGACTCCCGCCACCGCGGCGACGTCGACCATCCGTACGGCGGACCACGGCCGGCGCGCCAGCGCCGTGTACGCGGCGTCCAGTAGGGATTCCCGCGCTGCAGGCATCATCGCCTCCCTGGGGCGAGCAGCTCTGCGCCCAGATTTGACGCGCCCGGGGGCACTGTCAAGGGTTCGCGGGCGCGCGCGGGGGGCGCCCTTCGGCCACTGTGTAACGGCGCGACGGCGGCGATGTGCCGCCAAACCGTAAGCGGGGGCCGCTGGCCCGCTCCCCACCTCGGTGGATAGCGTTCGTCCCATGCCGGACTACCTCGACGACCTCCGCTTCGCCCATGTCCTCGCGGACGCCGCGGACGCGACCACCATGGACCGCTTCAAGGCACTCGACCTCAAGGTCGAGACGAAGCCGGACATGACGCCGGTGAGTGAGGCGGACAAGGCGGCGGAAGAACTCGTCCGCGGCCAGCTCCAGCGCGCCCGACCACGCGACGCGGTCCTCGGCGAGGAGTACGGCCTGGAGGGCACGGGCCCGCGCCGGTGGGTGGTCGACCCCATCGACGGCACCAAGAACTACGTCCGCGGCGTCCCGGTGTGGGCGACGCTGATCTCCCTGATGGAGGCGGGCGAGACCGGTTTCCAGCCGGTCGTCGGCGTGGTCTCCGCCCCGGCGCTGGGCCGCCGCTGGTGGGCCGCGAAGGGACACGGCGCGTTCTCCGGGCGCAGCCTCTCCTCCGCCTCCCGCCTGCGCGTCTCCCGTGTCTCGAAGCTGACGGACGCCTCCTTCGCGTACTCCTCGCTGACCGGCTGGGAGGACCAGGGCCGGCTCGGCGGCTTCCTGGACCTGTCCCGCGAGGTGTGGCGCACGCGCGCGTACGGCGACTTCTGGCCCTACATGATGGTCGCTGAGGGCTCGGTCGACCTCTGCGCCGAGCCGGAACTCTCCCTCTGGGACATGGCCGCCAACGCCATCGTCGTCACCGAGGCGGGCGGCACCTTCACCGGCCTCGACGGCCGCCCGGGCCCGCACAGCGGCAACGCGGCCGCGTCGAACGGCCTGCTGCACGACGAGTTGCTGGGGTATCTCAACCAGCGCTACTGACGCAGCTTCCGGCTTGACCTGCGGGTTTCCACCCTCGCCAATCCCCTTGGCCACCGGGCGCTCCGGCAGATCAGGGTCAGGCCGGCCGGAAGACCTGGACCTGGTGCCGGGCGAGCGACACCTGTGGTTCCCTCCTAGAATTGAACAAATTGATCAAAAGGAGTGGATCTCCACCAAAGGTATCGATCAAGCGGCAAAGGAGGCACTCATGGCCGGAAAAGCCAGCATCGTGCTGGCCCACGGCTTGTGGGCCGACGGTTCGTGCTTCGCAAAGCTCATCCCCGCACTCCAGGCCGAGGGTCGCGAGGTCTTCGCGGCGCAGCATGGGCTCGACTCGCTCGCAGGCGACGTCGATTGCGTAACCCGCGCGATCAACCACGTGCCCGGCCCGGTCGTGCTCGTGGGCCATTCCTACGGCGGCACGCTGATCACCAAGGCGGGCGTGCACGACCGGGTGGGCGCCCTGGTGTACATCTGCGCGCTCGCCCCGGACGACGACGAGACCTCGCAGCAGCACCTGGCCGCGTTCCCGAGCTCGCCGGTTTTCGACCACCTCGAGGTCGCCGACAACCGCATCTACCTCAAGGAGTCGGGCATCGCCGACTTCTGCGGCGACCTGCCGCCGGAGGAACAAAAGCTCGTGCTGGCGACCGCCAGCCCGCCGATCGCGGACCTCTTCGACCAGCAGGTCCCCGGCAATGCCTGGCGGGCCAAGCCGAGCTGGTACATCGTGGGCACCCAGGACCGCACGGTGAACCCGGACCGGGAGCGCGCTTCCGCCGAACGGATGAAGGCCACGACCGTCAGCCTCGACAGCAGCCACGTCCCGATGCTCTCTCAGCCCGACGCCGTCCTCGAGGTCATCCGCAACGCCGCGAAGACCCTGGACTAGCGCCGGGAACCGCGGGGACCGCCTGCGGGCCGCCCGAGAGCACTCGACGACGCCCGAACTGGACGCACGCGCCCTCTTGTTGACCCGTGCTTTACCTGCGACTCTGAGAGTCCCCCCACTTGTGAACTTGTGAATTCCTGAACTAGCGGCCCGGGAGACCGGAATCCGCAGGTCACCGGGGATTCCCTAGGAGGTGGCTCCAGTCCATGCTCGTCCGCGACGCCATGAGCACGGTGGTCCTCACCATCGGCCCTGCCCACACCCTCCGCCAGGCCGCCGCCCTGATGTCCGCCCGTAGGGTCGGCGCGGCCGTGGTCCTCGATCCCGACGCCGGCGGCATCGGGATCCTCACCGAACGCGACATCCTCAACTCCGTCGGCCTCGGCCAGGACCCCGACACCGAACGTGCGCACGCCCACACCACGACCGACGTCGTCTTCGCCGCCCCGTCCTGGACGCTGGAGGAGGCGGCCCACGCGATGTCCCACGGCGGATTCCGCCACCTCATCGTCCTCGACCACGGCGAACCCGCCGGAATCGTCTCCGTCCGCGACATCATCCGCTGCTGGGCACCGGTCCGGCAGCACGCGCCCGCCTGACCGCGCAGGGGGACCCCGAGCAGGTTGGACTCAGTCCAAGTCGAGTGGAGATCCAAAGTCACACCTGTTCGGAAAATGGTCCCCCTGCTGTTAGGCTGGGCGGCATGAGCGACCTTCTGGAACGGCTGCGCGGACGCGGATGGCGCATGACCGCGCAGCGGCGCGTCGTGGCCGAGGTTCTCGACGGCGATCACGTCCATCTGACGGCCGACGAGGTCCACACCCGGGCCGTCGCCAAACTGCCCGAGATCTCCCGGGCCACCGTCTACAACACGCTGGGTGAGCTGGTCTCCCTCGGAGAGGTCCTCGAGGTCTCCACCGACAAGCGCGCCAAGCGGTACGACCCGAACGCGCACCGGCCGCACCACCACCTGGTCTGCGCCCGCTGCGGCGCGATCCGGGACGTCCGCCCCGGCGGCGACCCGCTCGCCGACCTCCCGGACTCGGAGCGCTTCGGCTTCGCGGTCTCGGACGTCGAGGTGACCTACCGCGGCGTCTGCCCGGACTGCGCTTCGGCCTGAGACCACCCTGGAGCTTCACCGGAGCCCCGGCACCGTCAAGGTGCCGGGGTTTTCCCGTGCGCCTCGAACGCCGTCGACCGCGGACACACCGAGGGCCGGAGTCCGTTTCCGGATTCCGGCCCTCGGCCTTCAGTAGCGGGGACAGGATTTGAACCTGCGACCTCTGGGTTATGAGCCCAGCGAGCTACCGAGCTGCTCCACCCCGCGTCGTTGAACGCAACGTTACGTCAAGGACGTCGGCAGAGGCAAATCCATCAGGACCGCACTCGGCTCCGGCTAGGCGGACAGTTCCTCGCGCAGCGCGTCGCGGAGCCGGGCCGCGCGCTCCGACACCTCCGCCGGCCCCAGCGTGGCCGCGCGGTCCGCCCAGCGCTGCCCCTCGGCCAGCTCACCCCGACGCGTGTAGACCAGGGCCAGCCGGAGCGCCGCCCGTCCGTGACCGGCGTCGGCGGCCCGGGTCCACCACACGGCGGCCTCGGGCTCGCTGCCCTCGCGGGCCAGCAGCAGCCCCAGGTTGAAGGCGCCGTTGCGGGACCCGGCCTCGGCAGCCTCCCGGTACCAGCGGGCGGCCTCCACCACGTCCCCGCGGGCGGCGGCCAGCATGCCGACCCGCACCTGCGCGCGCCGGTGTCCCTGGGTGGCCGCCCGCTCGTACCACTCCTCGCACTCGGTCCGCTCGTGCGCGGGCTCGCCGAGCTCGTGCGCGGGCTCGGGCGGCCGGCGGGCGTCCAGGACCGTCGCCAGCCGGTAGGCGGCCTCCGCGCTGCCGCCTCCCGCCGCACACCGCAGATGGCGCTCGGCCGCCTGCTCGTCGCCGTCCCGCAGCCGCGCGATGCCCACCTGGAGCGCCGCCTCCGTGTGCCCGGCGGCAGCGGCCCGCCCGTACCACCGCAGCGCGGCCGCGGCGTCCTCGGCGGTGCCGCGGCCGGCGTGCAGGATTCCCAGGTTGAACGCGGCGTCCACGCTCCCGGCCTCGGCGGCCTTGGAGAACCACGGCTCGGCGCCGGTGGTGTCCCCGCCCTGCAGCAGCAGGATGGCGAGCGCGTTGGCCGCCTCGCGGTGCCCGGCGTACGCGGCCCGGCGGTACCACTGCTCGGCCTGCGCGGTCCGCCCCTGCTCGGCGCAGAGCAGCCCGAGGTTGTACGCGCCGTTGTCGTCCCCGGCGTCCATCGCCGCCCGGTACCAGCGCTCTGCGGTCTGCGTCTCGCCGCGCTCGGCGTGCAGCGCGCCCAGCGCGTTGGCGGCGTTGCCGTCGCCGTCCTGGGCGGCTCTGAGCCACCACACGGCGGCGCTCTCGGTGTCCCCGGCGTCGCGCAGCAGGAAGCCGAGCGCACAGGCCGCGCGCGCCTCCCCGTCCTTGGCCGAGGTCAGGTACCAGCGGCCGGCCTCCTTGAGCTCGCCGCGCCGCTCCAGGATCGCGCCGAGGTGCAGCGCGGCCCGCCGGTGCCCGCGCGCGGCGGCCTGCCGGTAGAACTGCTCGGCCTCGGCCAGCAGTTCGACACCGTTGTCACCCCCGCCCTCGCCCTCGACCGCCGCACGGCGGTCGATCGCACGTGCCAGCCGGTAGGCGGCCTCACGGTGCCCGTGCTCGGCGGCGGCCCGCATCCACTCCTCGGCCCCGGCGTCCCCGCGGTGCTCCAGCAGATCGGCCAGCGCGTAGGCGCCCAGGGCGTGGCCCTGCTCGGCGGACTGGCGCAGCCAGTACTCGGCGGCCGGCTCGTCCCCGCGCTCGCGGTGGTGGCGGCCCAGGGCGTGCGCGGCCGCCGCGGATCCGGCGACGGCGGCGATCCGCCACCAGCCGGCGGCCTCGTCGGCGTATCCGCGCTGCAGGAGGAGGACTCCGAGGTTGTTGGCGGCGGCGCGGTCTCCCGCCGCCGTGGCGGCACGCAGCTGGGGCTCGGCTCCGTCGAGATCACCGCGGCGCAGCAGCATGGCCCCGAGGACGCTCATGGCCTCGACGTCGCCGGCCTCGGCGGCGAGCCGTCGGCGGAGTTCCTCGACGGCCTCCTCGGCCACCTCCCCGGCTTCGTCCGGTTCGGAAGGCTGCACAAATCGCCCTGTCTCGAACAGAGTTGCCTTGTCCCCCATAACGTCCATCGTCGCACCACCTGCAACCCGGGTACACCTGGTATACCGCAGCCAGTGAGGTCACTTCAGCGTTTTGTCGACATGCCCACAGAGAGACAAGTCAAACACAGATCGCCCAACTCCCCGAGGGGGCACGGCCGTCCCTCGTACCGGCACATGCGTTCGCACATCACGAAGGCCCGGATCCTTGAGGATCCGGGCCTTCGATTTGAGTAGCGGGGACAGGATTTGAACCTGCGACCTCTGGGTTATGAGCCCAGCGAGCTACCGAGCTGCTCCACCCCGCGTCGTTGTGTGGCAACCGTACCACGACGCGGGGTGGACTTGATCAGCGGTGGCCGCTACCCACCTGCGCTGCCGCTCGGACTGGGACTGCCGCTCGGCTTGGCGCTGCCGCTCGGCTTGGCGCCGGCCGTCGGCGCGGCAGTGCTGCTGCCGCCCGTCTTGTCGGCCTTGGACTGCGCGTCCTCGGCCCTCTGCAGCGCGTCCTCCAGGTCCTTCTGCGCCTTGCCGTACGCCTGCCAGTCGCCCTTCTTCAGGGCCGCCTGGCCCGCGTCGAACGCCTTCTGGGCGTCGTTCAGCGCTTCCTGGACCGTCGGGTTGCTGGACGTCGGCGGCGGCTTGGTCCCCTGGTCCGTCGGCGGCGGGGTCGAACTCTCCGCTCCGAAGACCTTGTTGAGGGCCTCGTCGAGGGTGTCCTCGAAGGCGGTCTTGTCGCCGTAACTGACCAGCACCTTGCGCAGCAGCGGGTACTTCAGTCCACCACCGCGTACGTAGACCGGCTCCACGTAGAGCAGTCCTCCGTCGAGCGGCACCGTCAGCAGGTTGCCGTACTCGATGTCGGAATCGCCGCCCTTGAGGAGCTTGATGGACTCGGCGATGTCCTGTTCGGAGTTGAACTGGCTCTGGACCTGTTTGGGTCCGTCGACCGTCGTGCTCGTCGGCAGTTTCAGGATTCTGATCTTGCCGTAGTCACCGCTGCTCGCGTCGGCGTCGATCGCCATGAACGCACTGAGGTTGTCCCGGCCGTTGGGGGTGAACGTCGTCGTCAGCGAGAACGCCTGCGACGGCTGGTCGGGCATCTTCATGCTCAGGTAGTACGGCGGCACCGCGCTGCCCGACTTGTTGGTCGGGTCGTCCGGCACCTGCCACCTCTCGCTGCCGCTGAGGAACGTCGTCGGGCTGGTGACGTGGTAACGCGTCAGCAGCTCGCGCTGGACCTTGAACAGGTCCTGCGGATACCGCAGGTGGGCCATCAGGTCGGGCGAGATCGCGGTCTTCGGCTGCACCGTGTCCGGGAAGGCCTTCATCCAGGTCTTGAGCACCGGGTCCTTGGTGTCCCACTGGTACAGCTTGACCTCACCGGTGTACGCGTCGACCGTCGCCTTCACCGAGTTGCGGATGTAGTTGACCTGGTTCTGCTGGGCCACCACCGCGCGCGAGTTGTTGCTCGCGGTCAGCGAGTCGGCCGTCGTGTCACCGAGGGTCGTACGGGACGCGTACGGATAGCCGTTCGTCGTCGTGTACGCGTCGACGATCCACTGGATGCGGTGGTTGACCACCGCCGGATAGGCGTCGCCGTCGATGGTCAGCCAGGGCGCCACCGACTCGACGCGCTCCTTCGGCGTGCGGTTGTACAGGATGCGCGAACCCTCGCCGATCGCACCGGAGTAGAGGATCTGCGGCTCGTTGAACGCGACCGCGTACGCCGCCCGGTTGATCGGGTTGGCGAGGTTGACCCCGCTCTTGCCCTTGTAGCTGGTGGTCTTCTCACCGCTGTCGTCGGAGTAGTCGATCTCCTTCTGGGGACCGCCGACGATCGAGTACGTGGTGGTCTTCTCGCCGTAGTAGACCTGCTGCTCGTATGTCCCGAGGGTGCCCTTGGAGGGCAGGTCGTACTCGGTGAAGACCGGCTGGCCGTTGGCGTCGGCGGCGGTGCCCTTGGCGGCGACCACCCCGTAGCCGTGGGTGTAGCGGAAGTGGTCGTTGATCCAGTTGTTCTTCGGGATGCCGTTGAGGTTCAGCTCGCGCAGACCGATGACCGTGTCCTGGTCCTTGCCGTCCTTGCTGTACCGGTCGACGTCCAGATTGGTCGGGAACGCGTAGTAGTTCCTGATCTGCTGGAGCTGCTGGAACGTGGGCGAGACGATGTTCGGGTCCAGGATGCGGATGCTCGCCGTGGAACCGACGTCGTCGCGCAGCGTGGCCTTGTCCTTGGTCTTGCTCGTCCCCGAGTAGTCCGACACCTTGGCGCCGTCGATGCCGTACGCCTCACGCGTCGCCTTGAGGTTCTTCTCGACGTACGGCGCTTCCTTGGCCTGCTCGTTGGGCTGGACCTGGAACTTCTGGACGATCGCGGGGTAGAGCCCGCCGATGAGGATCGCCGAGAGCACCATCAGGCCGAAGCCGATGACGGGCAGCTGCCAGGTGCGCCGCCACAGGGTGGCGAAGAACAGCAGCGCGCAGATCACGGCGATGCAGAACAGGATCGTCTTCGCCGGCAGGTAGGCGTTCGCGTCGACGTACCGCAGGCCCGTCCAGTTGTCCGTCGCCTTGAAGTCGCTGGACTTCACCGCGAGGCCGTACCGGTCGAGCCAGTACGCGACCGCCTTCAGGGCGACGAAGATGCCGATCAGCACCGACAGATGCCCGGTCGCGGCCGCCGTGGCCCGCGCGCCCGGGGAGGTGACCCTCAGCCCGCCGTACAGGTAGTGCGTGAGCGCCGCGGCGATCAGGGACAGGATCGCCGCCGCGAAGCCGAAGCCCAGCAGGAAGCGGTACCAGGGCAGGTCGAAGGCGTAGAACGAGACGTCCAGGTGGAACTGCGGGTCCTTCTGGTGGAAGGGCACGCCGTTGACCCACATCAGCCAGGTGCGCCACTGGCTGGATGCCGAGGCACCGGCGATCAGTCCCACCAGGGCGGTGATCCCGAGCAGCAGCCAGGTCTTGTACGGCGCGATCCCCATCCGGTAGCGGTCGAGACTCTGCTGCTCCATCGACATCGCGCTCAGCGGCGGCCGCATGCGGTGCGCCAGCCAGATGTTGAAGCCGACCGCCAGGGCCATCAGCAGGCCGAAGACGAAGAACAGCCCGATCTTGGTCCACAGCGTGGTGGTGAAGACGGACGAGTACTGCACGGAGCGATACCAGAGCCATTCGGTCCAGAACCCCGCGAACATGGTGAACGCCATGCCGAGGACGGCCAGGACGCCCAGTGTCATGAGCAGGGTCCGGACACGCCGGGACGGGCGGCCCACTCTGATCCGCGGCCCCGTCGGGCCTCCGCCGCGGTCCGGCATCTGGAAAGCCAAGGTGCGCACCTCGAAGTTCGCTGTCGATACGTCAGGCCCGCGTCTTCACGGGTCCGCCGTGGCCCCCCGTGATCGTGGGCCCACTACCTATGCAACTTACTCACCGTTTACTCGGTTCCCGATTCCGGCCATGAACGAGGCAGGATTGTGACCATGTCCAACACTCCCATGGCAGCGAACCCGCTCACCCGGGCCGTGCTCGAGATCGACGAGTACACCTCCGGCCTCGGCTGGGACCAGCCCGCCCGCCTCTTCGCCCTCGTAGACACCGCTCGGCTGCGGTCCCAGGAACCCGCCCTCGCGGCCCAGCTCGGCCTGGAGGACGGCTCCGGGACCGGTGGCCTCACCCCCATCGAGCAGGACGAGATCCCGGCCGGGAAGCCGCTGGACGAGTTCCTCGCCACGATCGCCTGGCCCGACGCGGTGGCCGGCTGCGCGCTCACCGTGGAGCGGCTGATGCTGCCGCCGTCCGCCGAGGCCCAGGTTCCCGAGGACCTGGACGAGGCCGGCCTCGCCACGTGGGTGGCGGACCACCCGGAGCGCCAGGAGGTCCGCATGACGGTCGCGGTGCTGCGCGACGGCGCCCGCGACTCGGCCCTGCGCCTGCGCGCGAAGGACGCCCCGACGGAGGTCCTCACCGGCTCCGAGCTGGTGCCCGGGCTGGCGCAGGCCCTGTCGGCGACCTTCGAGGAGTAGCAGAACGCCGCGGCGGTCCTACTTGACCGTGCACTTCGGCAGGTCGGACGTCCGGCCCGCGCGAAGGTCCTTCAGCGCGCCGAGGGCGTCGTCGATGGTGTTCACCTTGACCAGGGTGAGCCCGCTCGGGGTGTCCTTGGCGGCGGCCGAGCAGTTGTCGGCGGGCGTCAGGAAGTAGCGCGCGCCCTTGTTGCGCGCGCCGACCGTCTTCATCTGGATGCCGCCGATCGGGCCGACCTTGCCGTCGTCGTCGATCGTCCCGGTGCCGGCCACGAACTTGCCGCCGGTCAGGCTGCCGGGCGTGAGCTTGTCGTAGAGGCCGAGCGAGAACATCAGGCCGGCGCTCGGCCCGCCGACGTCGGCGAGCTTGATGTCGATGCTGAACGGGAAGGTGTGGTCCGTCCCGGCCGAGATCCCGACGATGGCGCGCTTCTTGCCCTTGTCGTCGGAGGTCGTGGTCGTGATCGTGATCTTGCGCGTGGTGGTCGCCGTCTTGTTCTGCTTCTCGGCGGCGGCGTGCTCCTTGGCGGGCACGATGGTGAACACGACGTCCTGACCGGGCTGGTGCTTGGTCACCAGCCCGGCGACGTCCTCCGGCCGCTTCACGGCCGTGCCGTCCACGGCCTTGATGACGTCACCGGCGTGCAGCTTGCCCTCCGCCGGGGAGCCCTTGACCACCGTCGAGACGATCACCCAGGTCTTCACCGGGATGTGCAGCTCCTTCAGGGCGGCGACCTTGGCGCTCTCCTGGGACTGGCTGAACTCCTCGGCGTTCTCCTGCGTCGACTGCTGCTCGGTCTTGCCGTCCGGGTACAGGGTGTCGTGCGGGACGACCTTGCTGTCGTGGGCGAGCCATCCGTAGACCGCCTCGACGAGGTTCATGCGGTAGTCGGCGCTGGTGACCCGCACGGTGGTCATGTTCAGGTGGCCGCTGGTCGTGTAGGTCCGGTGCCCGGAGATCTGCAGCACCGGCTCGCCGTCGTGGTCCCCGAGCGTGTTCACCGTGGGTCCCGGGGACATCTCCGAGTACGGCACGGGGATGAACACTCCCGCGCACAGGAGCGCGATCAGCATCAGGGTGGAGGCGAGCATCGTCGCGGTGCGGCGTGGCATGCCAAGACAGTACGGGACGGCCCTGTCAGCGGACCGTCAGGCCCACCCCCGGCGTCTCACGTACCGGAGTCGGACCGCTCCATGGCCTCGCGGAAGCGGGCGTACCCGGTGAGCTCGGGACCGTCACCGCGCTGCTTGCGCGTCCGGCCGGCCCAGCTGCCCCACAGCCCGGCTCCGATCGCGGCGACGAGCGGAATGAGCAACCACAGAAGCGCACCCATGCCGACCTCCCAACCCCGGTGAGCAACCGCGCGAACTGACTGATCAGCAGATTAACCATCCGCACTGACAACGCTCACGGCAGGGGTGCGGTTACGCAACCCGAGGACGGCACAGGGGGGTTCAGCAGGCCCCCACCCACTCCTCCGTGCCGTCGGAGAAGGTCTGGTGCTTCCAGATGGGCACCTCGTGCTTGAGATCGTCGATCAGCTTCCGGCAGGCCTCGAAGGCCTCGGCCCGGTGCGGGCACGACACCGCGACGACGACGGCGAGATCTCCCACGGCCAGATCACCGACCCGGTGCACGGCGGCCAGCGCCCGCACCGGGTACTCGGCGACGACCTTCTCGGCGATCCGCCGCATCTCGGCCTCGGCACTGGGGTGGCACGAATAGCCGAGCTGATCGACGTCCGCGCCGCCGTCGTGGTTGCGCACGGTGCCCACGAACAGGGCGATCCCCCCGGCCGCCTCGTCCCCGACGGCCCTGAAGACCTCGTCCAGCGAGAGCGCGGTCTCCCGGACGGCGACGAGCTTGACGGGCTCCTGCGCGGCGTGCTCGCCGGGATGATCGTTCGTGGGTGCCATACCCCTATCGTGCCGCACGCTCCTGACGACGCGGAATAGACGTTTCACCCGGCACACGCGCGTGAAGGCTTGGAGTCTCCTACGAGCCCCGGGCTTCAAGGCTTCGCAGCTTCACGGCTTCACGGCCTCGGGGCCTCGGGGCTGGTGTGTCGCAGAGGCCCCTCTCCGAGGCCGGGCCCCTGCGGGCCCCAGGGGGTTCCTCCGCCCCTGGGGTGCTCCGCGAGGCCCGATGCCGTCTCCGGGGGGCGGCCCGGCCGGGTGGAGCCGCCGCCTCAGATGCGGCGCCGTGCCTTCCGCGCCCGGCGTACCACCGCCGCGGCGCCCAGCAGGGCCACGGTCGCGCCCGCCGCGCCGGCCGCCGTCGCGTCCTTGCGGCCCAGCCGGCGTCCGGCGACGGTGTGCCGTCCGGAGACCTCCGCGAGGAGCTCCGCGAGCACTTCCTCGTTGGTCCACCGAGGGCGCCAGCCCGCGTCGTGCAACCGGCTTCCGCTCACGACCCACGGGTACATCGTGTACGCCAGGTCACCGGCCGGGGACGGCGTCAGCCCGATCCGGTGCAGCCGGGCGGCCGCGCCCAGGGCCACCGCGGACGGCAGCTCCATCCGCCGGATGCCGCTCAGCTCCTCGACCTCCTCCTGCTCCAGCCATCCGTCGCAGCCGACCGCCAGCTCGCCGTCGGCCTTCTCCAGGACGACGTACTCCAGGGCGCTGCACAGATCCTCGACATGGCAGAACTGCCAGGCGGGCCGCGAATCGGCGACCACCAGCAGGCGAGGCGACTCGAAGTACCTGGTCAGAGCGGTGTCCGTGCCTCCCACCAACACCGCGGGCCGTACGACGCTGACGTTGAGCCCCGGGTGCGCGCGCGGGGCGCGCCGGGCGAGCCGCTCGATCTCCAGCAGGTCGCCGACCCCGGTGGCCTCGGCCGTGGCGCGCAGCTCGGCGTCCTCGGACAGCGGCAGCTCGTTGTCCGGCAGCGCCCCGTAGACCATCGCGGAGGTGCACAGGACGACCCGGTGGACCCCCGCGGCGGCCGCGGCGGTCAGCACGGTCTGCGTCCCGCGCACGTTGTAGGCCGTACGGGCGGCGGGGTCGGTCTCCAGATCGAGATCGAGGGCCAGGTGCACCACCACGTCCGCGCCCCGCAGCTTGTCCGCGATGGCCGGATCGCGCACGTCCAGGATGTGCCACTGCGCCGCCTCGCACTCGCCGCGCCGCTCGTCGATGGCGATGACCTGCTTGATCCCGTCCGAGGCGGCCAGCCGTTCGGTGAGCAGGGCGCCCACGCCGGAAGCGGCTCCGGTGACCGCGACGACCGGCCCGCGCACCGGGATCGACTCGCCGGCGCGAGACGCCGTCGTCGAGGGGCGTTGGTCGGGCGACGGGTGGGCCGACTCGTTTCGCGCTGCGCGAACCTGAGGATCTGGGGAACTCACCGGGCGTCTCCAGCGGTTGTCTTCAGTAAGAACGCGAGTGACGCGTCCGTACCAGGTGGCATCCATCCTGCCGCAGGCCGAGAGTCGGCGAAGCACCGAGGCCCGATCCGCCCATGGTGTCTACGCTGGGTGGTGTTATCGGGCAGTCGTGCCGTCGGAGAGAACCGGCGGCCTTACCAGCCGAGGAATCCCGTGAGTGACACCCCATTCGGATTCGGCCTTCCGCCGGAGGAGCCGGAAGACGGCGACGAGGGCAAGAAGAAGGACCAGGAGAGCGGTGGTGGTCAGGGCCCGGCCAACCCGTTCGGCTTTGGCGGGCTGCCCGGCGCCGGAGGCTTCGGCGGACCCGGCGCGGACAATCCGCTCGCTGCCATGTTCGGCTCGCTGAACCCCAACGACCTGGGCGCCGCCTTCCAGCAGCTGGGCCAGATGCTCTCGTACGAGGGCGGCCCGGTGAACTGGGACATGGCCAAGCAGATCGCCCGCCAGACGGTCTCCCAGGGCACCCCTGACGGCACCAAGGACTCCAGCATCGGCCCCGCCGAGCGCACCGCGGTCCAGGAGGCCGTCCGCCTGGCCGACCTGTGGCTGGACGACGCGACGTCGCTGCCGTCCGGGGCCGGCTCCGCGGTGGCGTGGTCCCGCGCGGAGTGGGTCGAGGCGACCCTGCCCGCCTGGCAGGAGCTCGTCGACCCGGTCGCCGAGCGCGTGGGCGCGGCGATGGGCGACGTGCTGCCGGAGGAGATGCAGGCCATGGCCGGCCCGCTGATCGGCATGATGCGCTCCATGGGCGGCGCGATGTTCGGCACGCAGATCGGCCAGGCCGTCGGGGTGCTGGCGGGCGAGGTCGTCGGCTCCACCGACATCGGCCTGCCGCTCGGCCCGGCCGGCAAGGCCGCGCTGCTGCCGGTGAACGTCGAGGCGTTCGGCAAGGACCTGGGCGTGCCGAAGGAGGAGGTGCAGCTGTACCTCGCCCTGCGCGAGGCCGCCCACCAGCGCCTCTTCGCGCACGTGCCGTGGCTGCGTTCCCACCTGTTCGGCGCGGTCGACGGGTACGCGCGCGGGATCAAGGTCGACACGGCGAAGCTGGAGGACGTGGTCGGCCAGTTCGACCCGCAGAACCCCGAGCAGCTGCAGGACGCCCTCCAGCAGGGCATGTTCCAGCCGGAGGACACCCCGGAGCAGAAGGCCGCCCTGGCCCGCCTGGAGACGGCTCTGGCGCTCGTCGAGGGCTGGGTGGACGCGGTGGTCCACGCGGCCGCCAAGCCGCGTCTGTCGTCCGCCGACGCGCTGCGCGAGACCCTGCGCCGCCGCCGTGCGACGGGCGGCCCGGCGGAGCAGACGTTCGCCACGCTGATCGGCCTGGAGCTGCGTCCGCGCCGGCTGCGCGACGCCTCCCGTCTGTGGGCCTCGCTCACGGACGCACGCGGTGTCGACGGCCGGGACGCCCTGTGGGCCCACCCGGACATGCTGCCGACGGCCTCGGACCTGGACGACCCGGACGGCTTCGTGCACCGCGAGCAGCTGGACTTCTCCGAGCTCGACAAGATGCTCGGCGAGGCGGCCGGCGGCTCCGCCGGGAAGCCGGACCTGACCAAGGACGAGCCCGGGGGCGACGCCGAGGACGACCGCAAGGGTGACGGCACCGAGTGAGCCTGTACGACGACACGGTCCTCGTCCTGAAGGGGTACGAGGGCCAGGAGGAGCTGCGCCAGGAGGAGCTGCGCCAGGCGTACCTGGACCACCTGTCGGCGCACGAGGACGGTCTGTGGAAGGCCTGCCAGGCGGGTCACATCACGGCGAGCGCCCTGGTGGTCGATCCTGAGCGGGGCCGGGTTCTGCTGACCCTGCACCGGAAGCTGCGGATGTGGCTCCAGATGGGCGGTCACTGCGAGCCGCAGGACAGCTCCCTCGCGGCGGCGGCGCTGCGCGAGGCCACCGAGGAGTCCGGCGTCCCCGGCCTGGTGCTGCTGCCGGGCGGCCCGGTCCGCCTCGACCGCCATCCCATCCCGGCACCCTGCCACTGGCACTTCGACGTCCAGTACGCGGTCGTGGCCCCGCCGGACGCGGTCCAGGAGATCAGCGACGAGTCGCTCGACCTTCGCTGGTTCGCCTACGACGAGGTGGCGGACGTCGCGGACGAGTCGGTGCTACGCCTGCTGGAGGCGACGCGCGCGAGGCTGTGAAGCGTGACCATGTGTAAGGGGCGCCCGCATAGGCGGGCGCCCCTTGCGTTTGCTTTCCGGACGCTCAGCTCCAGACGTTGCCCTGGTTCTGCCCACGCGCCCCGTGCTGCCCCATGCCGTACTGCGCGGCGAGGCCGGAACCGATCTGGGCGTTCTGCGGCGGCAGCAGCTCACTCGGCTGGACGAGCGCGAAGCCGCTGCCCATGAAGCTGAGCTCCCAGCCCTCACCGGTGCTGCCGCGGCGCCGCCACACCCCGGAGGAGTGCGTCTGGGCCTGCATCTGCACCCGCAGGCTCGTCGACCAGGCGACGATCGCGTCGGCGTCGCAGTTGACGTACTTGTCGGGCGTCACCTGCATCATCAGCGGCGCACCGGAGGTCATCAGGGCGACCTGGCCGTGGCCGGTGATGTTGAGCTGGTACTTCCCGGAGCCGGAGATGCCGTACTGGCTGTCGACGGCGATGACCTCGTGGTGCAGCGTGGAGTCCATCGCGAGGACGTAGCTGCTGTCGACCGTGAGGCCGTCCTGCTCCACGTCCACCACGTGGATGTGCTGGGCGAGGTTGGCGAAGAAGACGGTGCCCTGGCCGTGGCAGCGCATCAGGCTCAGGCCCTCGCCGGTGGCCGCACGCGCGTACGCCTGCTGGGTGTTCTGGTACTCGGCGTCGAACTCGACGAGCCCCTGGTAGGCGACCATGGTGCCCTTGCGGGCGAGGATGTCGTCATGGCCCTGCAGCGTGACCCGCAGCATCTGCTGGTTCTGCAGGCTGTAGCGCTCCTGGCTCTGCGAGTCGTTGAAGGCGAAAAGCGGACTCTGCATGGTGTTTCTGCCTCCCCCTCAGCCCCGGAACCGCAGGCGGTCGGTGCTGTCCTCGCTGGGCTGGACGACGACGATGCCCTGACCGGAGAAGGCCATCTGGTAGGCCTCGCCGCTGCCGCGGCCGATCAGCGACTGCGCCTTGAAGCTGCGCTTGCCCTTCACCTTGAGGTTCGGGGACCAGGCGACGAGCGCGTCCGGGTCGACGTACGTCTCGTCCTCACCACCGCCGCAGTCGACGACGATCGGCTTGCCCCGGGAGGTCAGCGCGACCCAGCCCTGCCCGGAGATCCTGGTGTTCCACAGGCCCTGGCCGGCGAACTTCGCGAGCCCCTTGACCCGCTCGACGCCCCAGCTGAGGGACGCGTCGAAGGCGAGCAGGTTGGTGGCGTTGACGGAGATGCCGTCGCCGTCGAGGTTCACGACGACGACGTCGGCGCCGTAGTCGGCGAGGTAGAGCAGTCCGTCGCCGGAGCACTTCATCAGGGGCGCGCCCTCGCCGGTGACCCAGTCGCGGGCGATCTGGCGCACGGCCGGCGGATTGGGCTCGTACTGGATGAAGCCTTCGTAGGCGACCATCGACCCCACGCGCGCGAGGAGGTCGTTCCCGGTCTGCATGGCGACCTTCAGCATGTTGTTGCCGTGGTTCTCCATGCGCGCGGTGACGGGTGCGGGGGCGTAGCCCGCGAGCGGCTGGTTCATGACGGGCTCCCTCAGACCTCGTAGGGCTGGACGACGACGAAGTTGCCGGGAGCGGCCCGGAACTGGAGGTTCACGCTCTCGCCGGTGTCGCCCGGGTAGGAGTTGCGGCGCATGCGGACCTGGCTGGAGACGATCACCTGGGCGGCCGCCGACCAGGCCACGACGGCGTTGCAGTCGGCGAAGGTGGTCGGCGTGACCGGCAGGACCACGGGCGTGCCGTGCGTCTTGACGACGATCGTGCCGGTCCCCTGGAACTGCATCGTGAACAGCGCGCCCCCGGGGATGCCGTGTCCCTCGATCCGGCGAACCTCGTGCTGGAGGCTCTCGTCGAAGGCGAGGACGTTCTCCGCGGACACGCAGATCGCGTCGCCCTGGAGCTCGATGGGGTGCAGGTAGGTGGCGCTCTCGGCGAGGAAGACCTGGCCCTGGCCGGTGCAGCGCATCAGCTGCATCTCCTGGCCGGTGGCGTTGCCCACGATGCGGCCGGCGAACCCGGCGCCCTTGTAGCCGAAGTCGACCTTGCCCTGGTAGAGCACCATGCTGCCCTGACGGGCGAGCACGGGCTGGCCGCCGATACCGAGGTCGACGCGGACGAGCTTCTTGTTCTGCTGCGTCCAGCGCTGCCCGGTGGGCGTCTCCTTGAACTTCTGCAGCGCGGCGGTCACGCCGGCGCCGCCCTGGGGTGCGCCCTGCGGAACGGCGTAACCCTGCTGCCCCGGGACCTGCCCGAAGGGCGGCTGCTGGCCGTAGCCGGGCGGCGGGGTCGGAGCCTGGGGCGCGTGCGGTGCCTGGGACCGGCCGTAGCCGGGCGGCGGAGGAGCGGCCGGAGCGCCGGGCCCGCCGTAGGGCTGCTGCTGGGGCGGCTGGCCGTACGGTGCGGGCGCCGGGCCGGGCGGCGGCACCGGGGCGCCGCCGGGCGGGGTCATCGGGGCGATGATGGTGGGCGCGGCGTGGACGTTCGGGGCCGCGGCGGGCGCCGGCGCCGGCGGCGGGGTGGGTCCCGGGGGCGGCGGCGGGGTGTGTCCCGGGGGCGGCGCGAAGCCCTGGGGAGCGGGCGCGGGAGCCGGGGCGGACGGCGCAGGCGGGGCGGACGGGGCGCCGAACGCGGGCGGGGCGAAGCCGGGCGCGGCGCCGCTCCGTGCCTGCTGCGGAGCGGGCGCCGCGGGCTGCTCCTCCTCGGCGACCTCGCCGCCGAAGTTCTTCAGCAGCGCCTCGAGGCCGCCGTCGAAGCCCTGTCCGACGGCGGCGAAGCGCCACACGTCCTTCAGGTAGAAGTCGCCCAGCATCACGGCACGCTCGGTGGAGAACTCCGCGCCGTTGAACGAGTACCGGGCCACCTCCTCACCGCCTGCGACGATACGGATGTACCCGGGGGCGATCTGCGACATCTGCCCGGCGCCGTCGAGGGCCGCGGTGAACGACAGCTTCTGGATCCGCGCCGGGATCCTGTCGAGCGTGATCCGGAAGGACTCCGTGTCCCCGGCCTGCGCACCCAGGAGCTGAATGGACTCCTCGGGCGACTTCGGCTGGTTGAAGAAGACGAAATAACGGTCGTCGGACAGCCGTTCGTCGGCGTCGAGACCGAAGCAGCTGATGTCGAAGGTCAGTCCGGGGCCGTTGATCTGCACGCCTACGTACAGATCCGTGCCCGCGGTGAGGTCACTGATCCTGGCCTTGTGGCCGCGTTGGAATTCCCTGGCCATGCGTAACGACCGTCCCCCATCCCGAATGTGAGTGCGTCGCGCCAGGCTAACGGCAAACCCGGACACCGGATGAAGTCGGTACAGACCCGGTACACAACGGCGGCCCCCCCGGCGGGAGCGGCCCTCACTCCCCGCCGGCCCCCGGCAGATGCGGCAGCCGTCCGGCGGCGACCACGCCTTCGAGGTACCCCCGGGCCCGCTCGGTGCGGGGATATGCCTCCAGAAGACGCCAGAACCGGGGGCCGTGCCCGGGGACCAGCAGATGCGCCAGTTCGTGGACGAGCACGTAGTCGACGACGTACTCGGGCATGCCCTGCAGACGGTGCGAGAGCCGGATGCTGCCCTCCGCCGGCGTGCACGAGCCCCAGCGGGTGTTCTGGTTGGTGACCCAGCGCACCGAGGTGGGCCGGGCGCGCCCGTCGAAGTACTGGGCCGACAGCCGCTCGGCGCGCTCGGTCAGCTCGTCGTCGCCCAGGACCCGTTTGCTCTCCTGGGCGGCCAGCTTGTCGAGCATGACGGTGACCCAGCGCTGCTCCTCCGCCTCGGACATCCGGGCAGGGATGAGTACAACGGTGCGATCGCCCTCGCGGTACGCGGAGACCGTCCTGCGTCGACGGGCGCTCCTGCGGACCTCGATCGCGCTCGCCCCCGAGCCGCTCGGCGGCTGGCTCGTCGTACTGCGCTGTGGCGTTCTGGCGCTGTGCAGTGGGTCGGCGGGCACGCCCCGACGTTACCTGTTGCACATGGGGGAAGTCCCGGCTCCGGGACGGTTCCGTGCCGATCGCCCACCAGGCGTTTGATTTGTACGACGAATGCTCGCAGGTTGTGGACAACTTTCGACGGCTGTCGCCCGGTTTGGGCATGCTGGTTCTCGCCGGGGAAGCCACGACCAGGCTCCGCGGACGGGACGTTCTACGAGGGCTTACGGGGGCCTGTCATGGATGTGATGGATGCAGAGGTTCCGGTTGCTGCGGCTGATGCGGCTGCTCCGATTGCTCCGGCGATGAAGCCGGCGCTCCGGCGCGGCTGGCGCGACCTCAGCACCGTGCAGTTCGGGATGGCCCCGGCGCACGCGCTGACGCTCGGCCCGATGGACACGGCGACGGGGAGCTTTCTCGACCTGCTCAACGGCACCCGCGGGCTGCCCCTCCTGCGGGAGGAGGGGCGCCGGATGGATCTGCCCGACGGCCATGTCGACGCACTGGTGCAGCGGCTGGCCCGGGCGGGCCTGCTGGACGACGCGAGGGGCGGCGGGCCGGACGCCGACGCGTTGCGCGGAAAGAAGGAGGCCATGGCCCGGCTGCGTCCGGACCTCGCCTCGCTGTCGCTGGTCACCACCGGCCCCGGCGAGCCGATGCGGCGGCTGGCCGCGCGCCGCTCGCTGCGCGTGCAGGTGCGGGGCGCGGGCCGGGTGGGCGCCACGCTGGCCTCACTGCTGGCGGGCGCGGGGATCGGGGAGGTCGACGTGCGGGACGTCGGCCGGGTCGAGCCGGAGGACGTGGCACCGGGCGGCCTGCCGGCCGGGTCCGTGGGCGACCGCCGGGACGAGGCCGCCCGGCAGGCCGTACACAGGTCCGCCCCCTGCCGCCCGCCCCGCCGCTCCCGCAGGACTTCGCCCACGGAGGGCGAGCCCGGCTTCTCCCTGGTGATCCTGGCCCCTCGGGACGACGTGGCCGTGCACGCCCCCGCACCGTCCACCGCGGAACCGCTCGTCGCCTCGGGTACGCCGCACCTGTACGCCGGCGTCGTGGAGGCAACCGGCGTGGTCGGCCCCCTCGTGCTGCCCGGCGAGACGGGCTGCGCGGGCTGTCTGGACGCGGCGCGCACCGACCGGGATCCGGCCTGGCCCCGCCTGGTGGCACAGTGGCGTTCGGGACCGCCGCGTCCGGCGCGGGCGTGCGATGTGACGATGGCCACAACGGTCGCGGGGTTCGCGGCGGCGCATGCGCTGGCCTTCCTGGACGGCCAGGTCCCGACGAGCGCCGGGGCACGCTGGGAGGTCTCCTTCCCAGGTCTGACCTGGCACGCACGGCCGGTCTGGGCGCATCCTGCATGCCCGTGCGGCGCCGCGGAGAAAGGTAAGGGAGAACACACCTCAAAGGACGGGGAGCCACACGGGACAATGGAGGGGCAACGGCCGCTGAAGACGTTGTGCCGTGAGGCAGAAGCGACGCGGCCGGCAGGGACTTGGAGGGCGCATGTCTGATCTTCCGCGCAAGGCGGTCACCCGGACCGCCAAGCTCGCCGCGCTCCCGCTCGGCTTCGCCGGGCGGGCGACCTGGGGTCTCGGCAAGCGGATCGTCGGCGAGTCCGCGGAGATCGTCGGCCGTGAGCTGCAACAGCGCACGGCGGAGCAGCTGTTCAAGGTGCTCGGCGAGCTCAAGGGCGGCGCCATGAAGTTCGGCCAGGCCCTGTCCGTCTTCGAGTCCGCACTGCCCGAGGAGGTCGCCGGCCCCTACCGCGCGGCGCTGACGAAGCTGCAGGAGGCGGCGCCGCCGATGCCGACCAGCACCGTGCACCGGGTGCTCGGGGAGCGGCTCGGCGAGGACTGGTCCGGCCTCTTCCTCGAGTTCGAGGACAAGCCCGCCGCGGCGGCCTCGATCGGGCAGGTGCACCGGGGGGTGTGGCACGACGGCCGCGAGGTGGCGGTCAAGGTGCAGTACCCGGGAGCCGGCGAAGCCCTCCTGTCCGACCTGAACCAATTGAGCCGCTTCGCCCGGCTGTTGGGTCCCCTCATTCCCGGCATGGACGTCAAGCCCTTGATCGCCGAGCTCAGGGACCGGGTCTCGGAGGAGCTGGACTACGGCCTGGAGGCCCAGGCCCAGCAGTCCCACGCCGAGGAGTTCGCGGACGACCCGGACGTGGTGGTGCCGGGCGTGGTCCACCAGTGCGACCAGGTGCTGATCACCGAGTGGATCGACGGCGTCCCGCTGTCGGAGATCATCGCGGACGGGACTCCGGAGCAGCGCGACCGGGCCGGTCAGCTCCTGGCCCGCTTCCTCTTCTCGGGCCCGGCCCGCACCGGCCTGCTGCACGCCGACCCGCACCCGGGCAACTTCCGCCTGCTGCCCGGCGGCCCGGAGGACGGGGAGGACTGGCGCCTGGGCGTCCTGGACTTCGGCACGGTCGACCGTCTGCCGGGCGGACTGCCGGCCCCCATCGGCAACTCCTTGCGCATGACGATCGACGGCGACGCGGAGGCCGTCTACGAACTCCTCTGCGCGGAGGGCTTCGTCAAGGAGTCCATAGAGCTCGACCCGGGCGCCGTCCTGGACTACCTGCTGCCGATCATCGAACCCGCCAGGGCCGACGAGTTCACCTTCACACGCGGCTGGATGCGCAGTCAGGCGGCCCGAATCGCCGACGTCCGCTCCCCCGCCTACCAGCTGGGCAAGCAGCTGAACCTGCCGCCGGCCTATCTCCTGATCCACCGGGTGACGCTGAGCACGATCGGCGTGCTGTGCCAGCTGAACGCGACGGTGCGGCTGCGCGAGGAGCTGGAGGAGTGGCTGCCGGGCTTCCTCGTGGAGGAGGACGAGGGCGAGGGTGAAGCCGTGGAGGCGTGAGGCTCCCCGCGGCCTGAACACGCCGCGGGGGCCGGTCCGTTCGGACGGACCGGCCCCCGCGAGGAGCTTTCGCCTCCCCCGTGGGGGAGGCCACCGCTTCAAGGTGTGGTTGCTTACTGCATGACCGCCACGGCCAGCGCGCGGCGAGCACGGCGCGAGGCGCGCTCGGCCCGGCGCTGCATCCGGCGGGCGACCACCAGGCGCACGGCCCGGCGTTCCTGCTCGGCCTCATGCAGCCGCTCGTGCATATGCGCACGAGCCAGGGCTTCTGGAATGAGTTGCATCTCTCGGGTCCTGTTCTGGCGCGAGCCGGTCACGCCGGTGGTGGTGAAATCTTCGATCGCGGAGCCGGTGGGCTCGTTGGTGGACGGCTTCATCGGGGCCTGCTTCTTGGGGTCGTTCGTGAGGGGACGGTCGATCGTTCCTGCGGTGTTCATGCCGTGACCGGGTTCTTGCGCGGGCGGCCACGCGGCCGCTTCCGGGCGACGACGACACCCTGGACGAAGAGCTCGCCACCCCAGACGCCCCACGGCTCACGCCGCTCCTTGGCGCCGGCGAGGCAGGCCTCGATCAGCGGGCAGGTGCGGCAGAGGGATTTGGCGTACTCGACGTCCGCGGGCGACTCGGCGAAGAAGACCTCGGGGTCGTACGAGCGGCACGGGACGGGTACGCCGAGGTTCTCGATGGCGTCGTCGAGCGCGGTGAGCGCGGTGAGCGGGATCAAGGTGGAGTCCTCCGTGGGGCCGGGCTTGGGGATCGTGTCTGAAGGCGGTACGGACGGGGCGTGCGCTTCGAGTTGCACGGTTGGTTTTCCTCGTCTGGTCGTTCCGGCCCTGTTGGGCCGGTGGTCGGCTGGTACCGGGTTCTTTTCTTGTCCCGGGGCCCCTTCGCTCCGTCGTCCCCGGATGAGGGACAAACAGAAGGGCCGCGGATCCCGGGTGGGGTTCCGCGGCCCTGAAGGCGCCGGCCTGATCGAAGATCAGGCTGGATCACTCCAGGGATCTGGCCCACGGAAGGCCCACATCAGGTGGTGCTGTGTCGTCTGCTTCCGGCTTCCGGCACCGGCCGCCGTAAAGGCATAGGCCTTCGCCTGTGCCGCTACTGCTTCCAGTGCCTTGATCGGTCGCTCATTGCGCTCACGGACGGGAAGGCCCACGAGAGACACGGCGGCGGACGCCGGACCGGCGGCAGGAATGCCGGACAGACCGGTGCCCTGGTGGGAGACGCCGAGCATGCACGCGGAGACGACCGAGCGATCGGTCAGTTTGGCGGTGCAGACAGAGCTGTTGCTGATGCTGATCACTTCAATCGCCTCCTCTCGGCGTCTCGGGGGACTGGGGCGAACCAGTCCGACGGATATGCAAGTAGAACACGGAATCGGAGCCTCCGAGAAGGCCTCCGTTCCCGTGGACAAGAACCTATGGGGATTGCTGGGGCATGCGCAAACTATTTTTTCGACGAGTTTGAATCAGTCCCGTTCGTCCTCTTCCACGAGCTCGCGACCGGCGCAGAGGGCCAGGACATCGGCCCCGTACCGGTTGAGCTTGCGCATGCCGACCCCGGGAATCCGTGCCAGTTCGCGCTCGTCGTCGGGCACCGCCTCGGCGATCGCCATCAGCGTCTTGTCGGTGAAGACGCAGAAGGCCGGCTGCCCGCTGCGCTCCGCCTGGACCGCGCGCCACGCGCGCAAGCGCTCGTAGAGCCCCTCGTCCATGTCGGAGGGACAGTCCTCGCAACGCATCAGCTTCATCTCGCCCGCGTCGGTGAGCGTGCGCCCGCAGACCCGGCACCGCGCCGGGGTGCGTTCCTTGCGCCGCGGCACCGCGGCCGGTGCTCTCGTGAAACCGCGCTCCACTCCCCCGGCGGCACCCGCCGCGGCGCGGCCGGCCGCGCCGGTGGACCCCGGACGCAGCCCGTCCAGGAACCGGCTGGGCCGGCGGTTGGGGCGGCCGCCGGGCGAGCGGGACAGCGACCAGGAGACGTGGAGGCGCTCGCGGGCCCGGGTGACGCCGACGTACAGGAGGCGGCGTTCCTCCTCGACCTGCTCGTCCGTCTTTGCGTAGGTGATCGGCATCATGCCCTCGGCGACTCCGGCCAGGAAGACGACGTCCCACTCAAGGCCCTTGGCCGAGTGCAGGGAGGCGAGGGTGACGCCCTGCACGGTCGGCGCGTGCTGCGCGTTCGCCCGCTCGTCCAGCTCCGCGACGAGGTCGCCGAGGGTGGCGCCGGGGGTGGCGGCGGCGAAGTCGTGCGCGAGGTTCACGAGAGCGGCCAGCGACTCCCAGCGCTCGCGCACCGCCCCGGACCCGGCCGGCGGCTCGGAGGTCCAGCCCTCGCCCGACAGCACGGCACGCACCTGGGAGGGGAGGTCGACGGCGTCGTCGAGGAGGGAGTCGTTGCCTCCGAAGCGGGCCGCGCCGCGCAGTGCGACGCCCGCCTTGCGGACCTCGGGGCGGTCGAAGAACCGCTCGGCGCCGCGCAGCTGGTAGGGGACCCCGGCATCGGCCAGAGCCTGCTCGTAGGTCTCGGACTGGGAGTTGGTACGGAACAGGATGGCGATCTCGCCGGCCGGGACGCCCGCGTCCATGAGCTCGCGGATGCGGTGGGCGGCGCCCTCGGCCTCGGCGGGTTCGTCCGTGTACTCGGTGTAGGCGGGATCGGGGCCCGCCTCCCGCTGGGAGATCAGCTCCAGGCGGTGGTCGGCGGCACGGCCGTGGGCCTGGGCGAGGAGCCCGTTGGCGAGGTGGACCACCTGCGGGGTGGAGCGGTAGTCGCGGACCAGCTTGACGACGGTGGCTCCGGGATGGCGGGTGCGGAAGTCGAGCAGGTGGTCCGGAGTTGCTCCGGTGAACGAGTAGATGGTCTGGCTGGCGTCGCCGACCACGCACAGGTTGTCCCGCTCGCCGAGCCACAGGTCCAGCAGGCGCTGCTGGAGGGGGCTGACGTCCTGGTACTCGTCGACCACGAAGTGCTGGTACTGGGCGCGGACCTGGTCGGCGATGTCGTGCCGGTCCTGGAGTACGGCGACGGTCAGCAGCAGGACGTCCTCGAAGTCGATGACGGAGCGGTCCCGCTTGAGGTCCTCGTAGACGGAGTAGAGCTGGGCGATCTCGGCCGGGTCCCGGGGGGATTCACGGCCGGCCTTGGCGGCGGCCGGGGCGTAGTCCGCGGGGACGGTCTGGGTGACCTTGGACCACTCGATCTCGGCGGTGACGTCCCGCAGCTCGCCCCGGTCGAGGCGGATGCGGCAGGCGGCGGCCGCGTCGGCGACGAGCTGGATCTTGCGGTCGACGAGCCGGGGCATGGAGCCGCCGACGGCCTTCGGCCAGAAGTACTGGAGCTGGCGCAGGGCCGCCGAGTGGAACGTACGGGCCTGGACGCCGGACGCGCCGAGCTGGCGCAGCCGGCCGCGCATCTCGCCGGCCGCGCGGTTGGTGAACGTGACGGCCAGCACGCTGGAGGGCTGGAGGATGCCGGCGCGCACCCCGTAGGCGATCCGGTGGGTGATCGCCCGGGTCTTGCCGGTGCCGGCGCCCGCCAGTACGCACACCGGGCCGCGCAGGGCGGTGGCAACCTCGCGCTGCTCGGGGTCGAGCCCTTCGAGCACCGCGTCGGCCGAGTCCGGTACCCGCGGGAAGAGCGTGGAGTGCGTTGCTGCTGTCACACGGCCATGCTGCCAGGTCGCCGGAGACGAGTGCGGCGGTTGTCCACAGGCAGGCACCTGCAGTCGTACCAATGCGGCAGGCGTCACGTCCGGCGGGATACCGCCGGGGGGGAATGGTGGCGCTTTCAAGTACGTTCCTCCTACCGCGAGCACCGATCCCCTAGCCGCCGAGGAGCACGAGAGACATGCCGGGCACTGTGACGATGTACAGCACCACGTGGTGCGGCTACTGCCGCCGGCTGAAGAGCCAGATGGACCGTGAGGGCATCACGTACGACGAGATCAACATCGAGCAGGACCCGGATTCCGCGGCCTTCGTCGAGAAGGCGAACGGCGGGAACCAGACGGTCCCGACGGTTCAGGTAGTTCCCGCCGATGGTGGCACTGAGGTCGTGATGACGAACCCGAGCCTTGCCCAGGTGAAGCAGGCGCTTGGCGTCTGACGACGCGTTCCCCGTCGCACGTAGAGACCCCCGTCATCGAAGCTCGACGGGGGTCGTCTGCTGTCTTGCGCCGCCCTTCAACAGGGGGCGGGCCCGACCAAGGGCACACCTCTCTCAGTCGGGGAGGGTCGAATACCGCTCAATGCTTGCGCACCCCGTGGAGCGGTCCCATGCTGCCTACCGCTTCGCCGGTGCCTGCCTCTTGGGGGCGCTGCCGCGCCCCTACTTCGCTTGCCGTAGGTCGAAGGTGCTTCCCTGTGTCGGCCCCTTCGGGGCCGCAACCGTGAGGACAAGAAGAAGTGAGAGGAGGCGAACGTTTCCGCAGGTCAGTGACCATGCCGCCACACGTACGGCGTGTGCTGGGTACACCTGCGGTGTGTGGTCACCGGTCCTGATGAGCGCGGCACGGTACCGGCGCACCCTTCCCCTTCTGGAACAGGTGAGGGGGGATGGCAAGGCAAGCGGCCCCCGACCGGGGCGAGACAAGGCCAAACCTCTTGGCCCGGTTGACCGCGTTGGTCGTGCTCTGGTCGGACAGGGGGTTGCCCTCCTTGCCCAGCAGAGAGGCCAGCTTCCCAGGGTCGAACGCTGCATGACCCTGGCGGTCGGCCCGGCCCAGCGCAGCGAAGTGCACTCGGTAGGCGAGCGGGTGCCAGGGTTCCTGCGCCATGCGCCGGTACTCGCGCTGGGAGACTCCACCCCACGGGCGGTTCGGTCTCGTGCAGTCGGGAGCGACGGCGGCGACCTGGCCCGGCATCGTACAACATGGCGAAACGGGAAAGATCCCCTTGATCGGGGGCCTTCCTCGCTGGCCCGACCTACGTCAGGCGGGAGCCGAGACTTTCTCGGCCACCTCTGCTCCCTTGGCTTGCTGCGCTGCCCGCTCCGCTTCGAAGTCCGCCCAACGGCTGACGATCTCCCACTCCGCCCCAGCAAGCGACTTCGGCTTCTCGTACGGCTTGCCCGGCACCGAGATCGGCGTGATCGGTGAAAGCACCTGAGAGGACTTGGAGGGCACATCCCAGTACGTGATGCCCTGTTGCTTGACGTTCTCGATCAGGTCTCCGGGATCGATGGCCAGGACGTCATGTCCGAAGTACGCCTTGACCTTGTGCTTCTTCAGCCATTCACGCCGTTCGTCGACACTCGACCGCTCCCACCACTCCGCGTAGCCCTCGCCCGTACCGGTCCACACGGTCACCGGCTTCGGCCCCTCCTCGCTGGTGACCTTCTCCCGATCCTGGGCAAGGCTGGCAACCTGCGAGCCGTACGCGACGGCACTGATCTCGCCCTGCTGAAGTTCCTTCAGAAGCTGGTTCATCCTGCCGTCGATCACGGCGAGCTTGGCCGCACGGCTGTCATCGATGGTCGTCTTCGACTCCATCCGCTCCAAGTGGCCGATCTCACCCAACAGGGCCGACTCCAGCCAGGGGTACAAGTCCTCCGCCCAGAACCTCTGCTTCGGGCAAGCCGCAATGCCCTTGGTCTTGTTGCCGTGACAGCGGTACCGCTCTCGCTTGCCCTTGGCCGGGTCGCCCTTCACGAAGTACAGAGAACTGCCGCACAACATGCAGAACGTCACACCCACCGTCGGCGACGTAGAGCCCTTCTGCCTCTTGTACTTGACCGAGGCGACAGCGTCCGACAGCTTCGCCCATTCCTCCTCGTTCAGCACCGGCTCAGACCGCATGACGGGGGTGCCGTCGTCATTGCGGACCACGGCCCCGTTGGCGCGTACGTACTCCCCAAGCAGAGACCGGCTGACCAGTACGGCCTGCACCGTGGTCGGCGTCCACCTGGCTCCCCGAGGCTTCGGGTCCGCCAGCCGAGTCGTGCTCCCGCCTGACGCCGCGCGGATGCGGGCGATGTCCTGTGCCGTGGGTACGCCTTGCTCGTTCAACCAGTCTGCGACGGCCGAGAAGCTCGGCTTCTCGATGAAGCGTCGGATCATCTCGATCAGTGTCGGGCCGTACTCGGGGTCGAGTTCCAGGGTGAAGCCCGCGTCGCCCTTCACCGCTCGGCGTCCGAACGGGACAAGGCCACCCGGCCAGCGGCCGGTCCTCCGCATGGTCTCCCGGGAAGCCTTGTTGCGGGCCTTGATGGCGTCCAGTTCGGCCTCTGCGACCACGGCCAGGATCTTGGCGATGGTCTTGCCCCACGGCTTCGAGAGGTCGAATCCCTCTTCGCAGGAGATCAGGCCCTTACCATTTGCCTCGCACCACTCGATGATGTCCGAGAGGTGGCGGACCGACCGGGCGATGCGGTCGATCTTCAGGACGATGATGTGGTCGAACTGGTCCTTCTTGTTGTTGAGCCAGTCCCCCAGGGACGGACGCACCCACGGCGAGATAGACGCCGACACGTCGATGTCGACGGCGAAGTCGACCAGCTCCATTTCCTCCGCGTCCGCCCGCTTGCTGATGCGGGTCCGCTGCGTTTCCTCGCCGGTCTGGTTCTCGTTGCCTACAGACAGACGGACCACGCCAAGAGCCCTGGGCTTATCGCTCACGACCTCCCCCTCCCGAACTTGTGGCGGCCTTCCCTGACCGCCACAAGCAGGGGAGGAGAAGTCTACAGACCGTGCCGACCGTGCTGTTCCCGGACGCTCGACGCTCACCAACCCGTCGCTGGCACAGGTCAAGCAGAAGATCGGCGTGTAGGCGCTCCGCGGTTTCAGCGGAAAGGCGGCTCCTGAGGCACCTCAGAGGCCGCCTTTTCGCGTGCCGTCAGGCTCAGACGAAGCTTCGCGTCGGCAGCGGCTTGCCGTACCACATCTCGATCAGGCGGGCCGCGATGGAGATGCCGTAGGGAGGCAGGACCTCACCCGCCTCGAAGGCGGCGCCGAGTTCGTCCCGGGAGAACCAGCGGGCCTCGTGGATCTCGTCCCCGTCGACCGTGATGTCGATCGAGGTGGCGCGGGCCATGAAGCCGAGCATGAGGCTGGACGGGAAGGGCCAGGGCTGGCTGGCGACGTACTCGACGTCGCCGACGAGGATGCCCGCCTCCTCGAAGACCTCGCGGCGCACCGACTGCTCGATGGACTCCCCGGGCTCGACGAAACCGGCGAGGGTCGAGAAGCGGCCCTCGGGCCAGTGCACCTGGCGGCCGAGCAGGATGCGGTCGTCCTCGTCGGTGACGGCCATGATCACGGCCGGGTCGGTACGCGGGTAGTGCTCGGCGCCGCAGGCGGGGCAGCGGCGGATGTGGCCGGCCGCGGCGATGACCGTGCGCTCGCCGCAGCGGGAGCAGAAACGGTGGGTGCGCTGCCAGTTCTCCAGACCCACCGCGTGCACCATCAGGCCCGCGTCGCGCGGCGACAGCAGCAGACCGGCCTCGCGCAGGCCGGCGGCGCGCGCGGACTGGTCGACGCGGCCGGGCAGCCCGTCCTTCTGGAGGGCGAAGTAGCTGACACCGTCCTCGTCGGTGCCCAGGAAGTAGCGGTGCGCCTCCGTCAGGGGGGCCTCGAAGGAGGGGGTCATGACGAGTTCGGTGCGGCCGTCGGCCGTCTCGTCGATGAGGACCTGGCCGCCGGAGACCACGAAGCAGCGCGTCGTGGGGTGGCTCCAGGCCGCCGCCAGCCACGCCTCGTCGAGCCGGTGGTGGGCAGCGCGGTCGATGCCGCTGGGGGCGGTGAGCGAGATGGGGCGGTCGGCGATGTGGTCGGTCCTGGTGGTCACGGGTGCTTCCAACTCCCCCGGTGGAACGGATTGTTTCGGCGGGCGGTTCGGCGGGACGTGCGTCACGGGATGACCGGACCCGGTGGGGCCGGGCGGTGCGGGGGCGGCTTTGTCGGTGTGCCCTTCGCGCGCTGCCCCTCCGGACGGTTCGGGACCCTCAGGGCGCATGGCGCCAGCTCTCGGCGAGGTCGCCCCACAGGCATGCGCTGGTCTCGACGCCCTTGAGGAGAAGGCCGAGCTCGACCTTCTCGTTCGGCGCGTGCCAGCCGTCGGACGGGACGGAGATGCCCAGGAAGAGCACGGGCGCGCCGAGCACCTCCTGGAGGTCGGCGGCCGGTCCGGAGCCGCCCTCGCGCGTGAAGCGGATCTTCCGGTCGAAGGCGCGGCCCATGGCCCGCACCACGGACCGCAGGGCCGGGTGGTCCAGTGGCGTCAGGCACGGGCGCGTGGCCGCGCCGAAGGTGATCTCGTACCGGATCCCGGCCGGCACCTGCTCGGCGGTCCATGCCCGCACGGCCTTCTCGACGTGGTCGGGGTCCTGCCCGGCGACCAGCCGGAAGGAGAGCTTCACCATCGCCGAGGACGGGATGACCGTCTTGCTGCCGGGGCCCTGGTAGCCGCCGCCGATGCCGTTGACCTCGGCCGTGGGGCGGGCCCAGACGCGCTCCAGGGTGGTGTACCCGGACTCGCCGTGGCCGGCGTACGACCTGGCGGTGCGCAGCCACTGCCGCTCGTCGAAGGGCAGCTCGGCGAAGAGCGCGCGCTCGGCTTCGGTGAGTTCGACGATGCCGTCGTAGAAGCCGGGGACCGTCACGCGTGCGTGCTCGTCGTGCAGGGCGGCGACGAGACGGGCCACGGTGGTGGCCGGGTTGGGGACGGCGCCGCCGAAGGAGCCCGAGTGGATGTCCTGGTCCGGGCCGTGGAAGTGGATCTCGCACTCGGCGAGGCCGCGCATGCCGGTGCAGACCGTGGGGGTGTCCTCGGACCACATGCCCGTGTCGGAGACGATCACGACGTCGGCGGCGAGCCGGTCCGCGTGCTGCTCGGCCAGGGCGCGGAAGTGCGGGGAGCCGGACTCCTCCTCGCCCTCGATCAACAGTTTGAGGTTGACCGCAGGGGTGCCGCGGCCGGTGGCGGCGAGGTGGGCGCGGACACCGAGTGTGTGGAAGAACACCTGTCCCTTGTCGTCGGCGGCGCCGCGCGCGTGGAGACGATTCTCGCGGACGACGGGCTCGAAGGGCTCGCTGTCCCAGCCGTCCTCGCGGGCGGCGGGCTGCACGTCGTGGTGGCCGTAGACGAGGACGGTGGGCGCCTCGGGGTCGGCGGAGGGCCACTCGGCGAAGACGGCCGGGGCGCCCGGGGTGTCCCAGACCTCGGCGGTCGTGAAGCCGGTCTCCCGGAGTTTGGCGGCGAGCCAGTCGGCGCTGCGGCGCACGTCGGGCGCGTGATCGGGCTGGGCCGACACGGACGGGATGCGCAACCACTCGACGAGGTCGTCGAGGAAGACGGCGCGGTGCTGTTCGATGTACGTACGGACGGCGCTGACGGCACTGTCAACGGGCTGGCTCATGGTCACGAGCCTATCGGCCCCCGCGGACATCCTCGTTGGGCGGTTCCTCACAGTTTGCTTGCGCGGCCGGGTCCTCCAGCAGCAGCCGCTCCAGTGCGGAACGGTCCGGCAGGTCGCCCGGTCGTACAACCTCACCCGTGCGTACGTAGACGAACGCCGCGTTGACGGATTCCAGCGGAACGCCCTGCTGCTCGGCCCAGGCGAGCCGGTACAGGGCGAGCTGGAGGGGGTCGGCGGAACGGGTGCGGTTGGTCTTCCAGTCGACGATCTCGTACGTCGTCCCGTCGCCGCCGCCCTCCTTGTAGACGGCGTCGATACGGCCCCGGACCACGCGGCCGGCGATGGCGAGCTGGAAGGGGGCCTCCACCCGGTGAGGCGTGCGGTGGGCGTACTCGGTGCGCTCGAAGGCCTCCTTGAGCGCCTCCAGGTCGCGCTCGTCGGCGATCTCCGCCTCGGCACCGGGCAGCTCCTCCGGCTCCAGCACGGGCAGGGTCAGCTCCTCGAACCGTGCCTCGACCCAGGCGTGGAACCGGGTTCCCCGGCGCGCGGCAGGTTGCGGAGGGCGCGGCATGGGGCGCGCGAGTTCCTGCGCGAAGCCCTCCGGGTCGGCGGCCAGGCGCAGTACCTGCGATGCGGTGAGGGACGCGGGCAGGGGGACCTCCGTGACGGTCTCCCGCGCGCGCAGGAGCTCACCGGTGAGGGCGTCGAGATCACGGTCCCAGGAGGCGAGGGTGCGCGCCTCCTCCGGGGTGAGGCGGGCGGGCCCGCGAGCCTGGCGCGGGTGGGGGTGCGGGCGGGCGCGCCCATGGGGCCCGGGGGTCTCCGGAGGCGGCGCCTGGTGCGGGACCGTGGGGCGGGCGGTGGGCCAGTCGTCGAACCCGGAGGGGTCCTCGGCCGCCAAGGCCCCCTCGCCCACGAAACCGTCCTCGTCCACGAAGCGGTCCTCGCCCGTGAAGTCCCCGTCCGCGAAGTCCTCGTCCGTGAGGTCTTTGGCCGTGAGGTCTTTGGCCGTGAAGGGATCTTCCTCGTCCGGCGGTTCGTCGTCGTAGGGCGGTTCGTCGTCCGGCGGCGGTGGCCAGTCCGGGTCCTCGTGGTCGTCCGGGTCGTGCGTGGCCGCGGGGTGGCCGTCCGCGTGGGCGGCGAGGTCTTCCAGGTGGGCGAGGACCGTCTCGGCCGCCGCCCGGCGCCGGGTGAGCGACGCCTCGTCCAGGGGCAGGGGCCAGGCCTGCTCGGCGCCCGCGGTGTGCAGGGCCGGGTTCTCCTCGTCCTCGGCCGGCTCGTCCGCCCATGCCTCGATCTCGCCGTACCCGGCCTGGCAGTGCTCGTACAGGGCCGTGAGGAAGTCCGAGGGGCCTCGGGGCTTCTTCTGGCTGGGGCCCCACCAATGGCCGGAGCCGAGGAGCAGGGAGCGGGGGCGGGTGAAGGTGACGTAGCCGAGGCGCAGTTCCTCGGTGTGCTGGTGCTCCTTCATCGCCTCCTGAAAGGCCTTCAGGCCCCGCGAGTCCCAGCTGCCGACGTCGGGGAGGGTGGCGGCGTCGCCGCGCAGCGCGTGCGGCAGCACCTTGCCCTGGGCGGTCCACCGCTCACGGCCCCGGGCGCTGGGGAAGGTACCGGTGACCAGCCCGGGGACGGCCACGACGTCCCACTCCAGGCCCTTGGACTTGTGGGCGGTGAGGACCTTCACGGTGTTCTCGCCGCCGGGCAGGGCGTTGTCGAGGCCCTTCTCGTACTGGGCGGCGGTGCGCAGGAAGGCCAGGAAGGCGAGCAGGGTGGCCTCACCGTCGCCGGCGGCGAACGAGGCTGCCGTGTCGAGGAAGTTGGAGAGGGTCTCGCGGCGGCGTGCGGCCAGGGCGTGCGGGGACGCCGACAGCTCGACCTCGAGACCGGTGACGGCGAGGACGCGGTGCAGGACGTCCATCAGCGGGTCGGACAACGACCGGCGCAGATCGCGCAGTTCGGCGGCCAGCCGCGCGAAGCGCACGCGCGCGTCCGGCGAGAAGGGCAGCCCGTCGTCCTCGTGCCCGGTGTCGAGCGGCATCTCCAGGAAGGTGTCGAGGGCGTCCGCGAGCGAGGTCACCTCCGAGGGGTCGGTCCCCTCGACGGCCTCGGCGAGCCGGCGGTCCCGGTCCTCGTCGCCCACGCGCGCGTGGGCGACGAGGAGCCGTGCTCGCCGGCCCAGAAGCGCCAGGTCGCGCGGGCCGATGCGCCAGCGCGGGCCGGTCAGCAGGCGGACCAGGGAGGCGTTGGCGCCGGGGTCCTGGAGGACCTCGCAGACGGCGACCAGGTCGGCGATCTCGGGCAGGTGCAGCAGCCCGGACAGACCGACCACCTCGACGGGGACGTCCCGGGCGACGAGCGCGCCCTGGATCTGCGCGAAGTCGGTGGCCGTACGGCACAGGACGGCGATCTCACCGGGCGCCTTCCCGGTGTTCACCAGGTGGGCGACGGAGTCGGCGAGCCACTCGATCTCCTCGGCGTGCGTGGACAGCAGCGCACAGCGCACCGTGCCGTCGCGTTCGGCGCCGGGGGCGGGGCGCAGTGCCTCCACGCCCGCGTGCATGGCGCGCAGCGGCTCCGCGAGGCCGTTGGCCAGGTCCAGGAGACGGCCGCCGCTGCGGCGGTTCTCGCTGAGCGCCTGCCGGGCGGCGGGCCGGCCGTCGGGGTGTGCGAAGTGCTCGGGGAAGTCGTCCAGGTTCGCGACGGAGGCGCCGCGCCAGCCGTAGATGGCCTGGCAGGGGTCGCCGACGGCGGTGACCGGGTGGCCGGTGCCGCCCCCGAACAGGCCCGCCAGGAGGATGCGCTGGGCCACCGACGTGTCCTGGTACTCGTCGAGGAGGACGACGCGGAACTCGTCGCGCAGGACGCGGCCGACCTCGGGAATCCGGGCCAGCTGCGCGGACAGGGCGATCTGGTCGCCGAAGTCGAGCAGGTCGCGCTCCCGTTTCGCGGCACGGTAACGGACGACGAGCTCGGCGAGGTCGTGGCGGGCCGCGGCCGCCTTGGGGACCTGCCGCAGGGCGTCGTTGCCGAGCTTGACGTGCTCCAGGGCGCGCAGCAGTTCACCGTCGTACGCGCGCAGCTCCCCGGGTGCCACGAGGTGCTCGGCGAGTTCGGCGTCGAGCGTGAGCAGATCGCTGACCAGGTCCGCGAAGGAGCGGGTCAGCGCGGGGTAGGGGCCCGGGGCCTCCCGCAGCACGCGTGCGGCGAGCTGGTAGCGGGTGGCGTCGGCGAGCAGGCGGGAGGTCGGCTCCAGGCCGATGCGCAGCCCGTGGTCGGTCAGCAGGCGGCCCGCGAAGGCGTGGTACGTCGAGATCACCGGCTCGCCCGGCGGGTCGTCGGGGTCGATGGCGTCCGGGTCGGTGACGCCCGCCTTGACAAGCGCCTTGCGGACGCGCTCGGCGAGTTCGCCCGCCGCCTTGTTGGTGAAGGTGAGGCCGAGGACCTGTTCCGGGGCGACCTGGCCGGTGCCGACCAGCCACACCACGCGCGCCGCCATCACCGTCGTCTTGCCCGACCCGGCTCCGGCGACGATCACCTGCGGAGCGGGCGGCGCGACGATGCAGGCCGTCTGCTCGGGGGTGAACGGGATCCCGAGGAGCTCCTTGAGCTGATCGGGATCGGTGATACGGGGCGGCACGTCAGAGAGGCTAGCGGTGGCCACTGACAGTGGAGTCCCCACTCAGCCCCGGATCGGAGAGAAACGCAGGTCAGCACATGTGGTGTGAAGGATCACCCGCGTCACTCGACCACGTGCCGTCCTTCGGGCCGGGCGCTGCAGGACGCCTGGAACGCGCAGTGTGCGCAGTGTTGTCCGGTGGTCGGCGTGAAGCGTTCGTCGAGGACCTTGCCGGCGGCGGTGGCGAGCAGTTCGCCGACCCACTCGCCCTCCAGCGGCTCCTGCGTCTGCACCTTGGGCAGCGCCTCGCCGCCGTCGCGCTGGGCGGCGCCCTGGCGCAGCTGGACCAGTTCGGCGCCCCCGGGCTCGGGGCGCTCTCCGTCGAAGACGTCGTCGACGGCACCCTCGCGGACGGCGAGCTGGTAGACGGCGAGCTGGGGGTGGCGCTCCACCTCGCGCGCGCTGGGGGTCTGTTTGCCGGTCTTGAAGTCGACGACGTAGGCGCGGCCCTCGCCGTCGGCCTCGACGCGGTCCATGGAACCGCGGATGCGGACCTCGTACGCGCCCGCCCCGAGAGTGACGTCGAAGCCGTGCTCGCCGGCCACCGGGGTACGTCCGGTGCGGTCCATGACGTGCCACTTCAGGAAGCGTTCGAGCGCCACGCGCGCGTTCTCCTTCTCCTGCGCCGACTTCCAGGGCGCGTCGAAGGCGAGCGCGTTCCACACGGAGTCCAGGCGCTCCATGAGGACGGCGAGGTCGGCCGGGGTGTGTCCGGAGGCGACCTCGTCGGCGAGGACGTGCACCACGTTGCCGAAGCCCTGCGCGGTCGTCGCGGGCGCGTCGGCCTTCACCTCGCGGCCCAGGAACCACTGCAGGGCACAGGTGTTGGCGAGCTGGTCGAGAGCGCTGCCGGAGAGCACGACGGGCTGGTCGCGGTTGCGCAGCGGCACCTTGCTCTCGGTCGGCTCGAACATGCCCCACCAGCGGTAGGGATGGGCCGACGGCACCAGCGGGCGGCCGTCCTCGTCGGCGAGCGCGGCGAGCCGGGCCAGCCGGTGGGCGGCGGCCTCCCTGAGGGTGTCCGAGACGCGCGGGTCGACCGTCGTCGCGCGCAGTTCGGCGACGAGCGCGGCGACGGACAGGGGGCGGCGCGGGCGGCCGGTGACGTCCCTGGGTTCGACGCCGAGTTCGGTGAGGAAGCGGGAGGGCTGGTCGCCGTCGTCGGCGGGGGCTTTCACGGCCGTGACGACGAGACGCTCACGCGCGCGCGTGGCCGCCACGTAGAACAGACGGCGCTCCTCCGCCAGCAGCGCGCCCGGGGTGAGCGGTTCGGCGAGTCCGTCGCGGCCGATGCGGTCGGCCTCCAGGAGTGAGCCACGGCGGCGCAGGTCGGGCCACAGGCCCTCCTGGACACCGGCGACGACGACCAGCCGCCACTCCAGGCCTTTGGACCGGTGCGCGGTCATCAGGCGTACGGCGTCGGGACGCACGGCACGCCGCGTGAGCGTGTCGGCGGCGATGTCCTCGGCCTCGATCTCCGCCAGGAAGTTGAGAGCGCCGCGGCCGCCGGTACGCTCCTCCGCGCGCGCGGCGGTCGCGAACAGGGCGCACACGGCGTCCAGATCGCGGTCGGCGTTGCGTCCGGCCGCACCGCCGCGCCGCGCGGACCGCTCCAGGCGGACCGGCCACGGCGTGCCCTCCCACAGGTCCCACAGCGCCTCCTCCGCCGTGCCTCCGTGGGCGAGGCGCTCCCGGGCCCGGCGCAGCAGGGCGCCGAGCCGCTGGGCACCACGCGCGTACACCGGGTCGTGGACGGCAAGGCGCTCCGGCTCGGCGAGCGCCCGCGCGAGCAGTACGTCCGAGGGCGGCGGCAGGGGGTTGCCCGCGGCCCGCTCCTCTTCCCGCAGGGCACGCCCGAGGCGGCGCAGGTCGGCCGCGTCCATGCCGGCGAGGGGCGAGGCGAGGAGGGTGAGGGCGGTCTCGGTGTCGAGCCACGACGCGGCCGGCTCGGCGGCCGGGACTTCTCCCGCGGCAGGCACCGCCTCCGCACCGGAGGACTCCGTTTCGAAGGACTCCGGTGCGGAGGACGCGCTTTCGGAGGACGCGCTTTCGGAGGACACCGGTCCGGACGACGCGGCCTCGGAGGACGTGTCTCCGGACGCCGTGGCTCCGGGCAGAGCGGCGTCGGACGATGCGGCTTCCGACGACGCGGCCTCGGAGGAAGCGGTTCCGGACGCCGCGGTTTCGGACGCCGCGATCTCGGGCGCCGCGGTTTCGGACGCCGCCTCCGCCGCGGCCACCGCCCGCAGCGCCGTCAGCAGCGGCGCCACGGCCGGCTCGTGCCGCAGCGGCAGGTCGTCGCCGTCTATGTCGAGGGGGACGCCGGCGGCGGTGAGAGCGCGCCGGACCGTCGGGATGGTGCGGGAGCCGGCCCGCACCAGGACGGCCATCTCACGCCACGGCACGCCCTCCTCCAGGTGCGCCCGGCGCAGGATGTCGGCGATGTTGTCCAGCTCCGTGCCGGGTGTCGGGTACGTGTACACCTCGACGCGGCCGCCGTCCCGCACGGGAGCCAGCTCGCGATGCGCGCGTACCTTCTCCGCCGGCAGGCGGGTCAGCGGCATGCGCTGGGTGAGCAGCCGGGTGGCGGAGAGCAGCGCGGCGCCGGAGCGGCGTGCGGTGCGCAGGACCTCGACGGGGGCCGTGCGGCCGTCCGCGCGCGGGAAGGCGCCCGGGAACTCCAGGATGCCGCCCACGTCCGCCCCGCGGAACGCGTAGATCGACTGGTCGGGGTCGCCGAAGGCGACGAGGGTGCGGCCGTCGCCGGCCAGCGCGTGCAGCAGCCGTACCTGGGCGGCGTCCGTGTCCTGGTACTCGTCCACGAAGACGGCGTCGTACTGCGCGGCGAGCTGCTCGGCCACCCCGGGGCGGCGGGCGAGGAGGACGGCGCGGTGGACCAGTTCCGCGTAGTCGAGCACGCCCTGCAGGTCGAGCACGTCGAGGTACTCGGCGAGGAAGGCGGCCGCGGCGCGCCAGTCGGGGCGGCCGATACGGTGGGCGAAGGCGTCCAGGGCAGCGGGGTCCAGGCCCAGTTCACGGCTGCGGGCGAGGACCGCGCGGACCTCGTCGGCGAAGCCGCGGGTGGTCAGGCAGGCGCGCAGGTCGTCGGGCCAGCGCACGTGCGCGAGGCCGAGCCGCTCCAGATCGGTCTGGCCGGTGAGCAGTTCACGGACCGCCACGTCCTGCTCGGGGCCGGACAGCAGCCGCAGCGGCTCGACGAACAGGTCGCTGTCCTGGTGGGCGCGGACCAGGGCGTAGCAGTACGAGTGGAAGGTGGTCGCCTGGGGTGCGCGCGCCGCCCCTATGCGCAGGGCCATGCGGTCGCGCAGTTCGACGGCCGCCTTGCGGCTGAACGTCAGCACCAGGATGCGCTCGGGGTCCGCGCCACGGGCGATGCGCGACGCCACGGCCTCGACGAGCGTGGTGGTCTTGCCGGTGCCCGGACCTGCGAGAACGAGCAGTGGACCGGCCCCGTGGTCAACCACCGAGCGCTGTGACGCGTCAAGACGAGGGGGATCCGGTCGGGTCGGCGCGGTACGCACCAGCCGGTAAGCGCCACTGTTCCCCTGCCGCACCCGTGGGTGCGGCAGGCGCCTGGTGGAGGAAGAGGAGCTCACGTGGTTCGCCGGTCCTGGTGGTTGTGCTGGTTGTCGGACCACCGTGCGTTCAGGACGGTGATCGGGGGGTGAGGGGGACTGGTGCAGGCGACGCTACGCCGAGGAACGGCACGGAAGCAGGGCTTCCGCTTCTTCCCTGTCGGCACTCGCGACCCACGGGCCCCTCGACCCACGAACGTACGGCATGCCACAAACGTGCCTCCGTTCCCCCGTACGGATCACGGGTCACACGAAGGCCCTCCGTATGGCGGAAGCTGTCAGGTGTGACCCTCCGCGCGTCCGCCGCCGTCCCACCGCGCCCGTCTCATGTCGAGGCGCGGCAGGTGACCCTCGGCGGCTCTGCTCGCCTCCTTCAAGGGGGTGCCTTCGGTGCGGTAGTGGTCGAGGGCCCGCAGTTCGTGGCCCGGCAGCAGCACCCCGTCCGCGCGCACCACGCGCCACCACGGAACGGCCCCGCCGTAGAGGGCCATGACGCGGCCGACCTGGCGCGGGCCGCCCTCCTCCAGCCACTCGGCGACGTCCCCGTATGTCATGACACGTCCGGGCGGGATCAGTTCGGCGACCTCCAGGACACGCTCGGCGTACTCCGGGAGCGCGTCCGGGGAGTCCGGGCGGGCGTCGTGCGGGAGCCTCTGCTCACTCATCCGGCTCATCCTGCCCCATACCACCGACAGTGTGAGCGCGTCGCGACCGAGCGTACGTCTCGCCCCACGGCGGCGCTTCCGGCAGACTGTGCGCCCCCGCATGTGCCCCCTGATACCCCCGCGTGTCGGTGGGGCATGCCACCATCATGCGGGCGGTGACCGGTGATACGAGATCAAGAAGAGACGATGAAGCAGCAGGGTGCGCACCCAGAGGACGCGGAAGGCACCTCTGACGCTTCGTCGCGCCCGGGAGGCGGCACCGGGTCCGGATCCGGAGGTGGGACGGCCGCTTCGGACGGCAAGGCGACCGCGCCGACAGACCTGCACAAGAAGGACCCGCACAAGAAGAGCGTCGAGAAGAAGGACCTGGACGAGAAGGTCCCGGACAACGGCGAGGACGGGTTCCTCGACGAGGTGCACATCGACGAGGTCGAGGGCGACGAACCGCTCCTGCCCGCGCGCGTGCACCGCCCCTCGGACCTGATGCGCCTGATGGTGGGCGTACTGGCCGTCGCCGTCCTGCTCGCGATCGCCGCGTTCGCGCACGGCACCACCTCGGGTCTCGAACAGGACATCAACAAGGGCACCGGACAGGCGCCCGACCTGCTCATCAAGCTCGCGGGCCTGGCCTCCAGCATCGCGATCCTGCTCGTGCCGGTCGCCTTCGCGATCGAGCGGCTGATCAAGCGCGACGGGCTGCGCATCGCCGACGGCGTGCTCGCGGCGGTCCTCGCCCACGGAGTGACGCTCGCCACGGACCTGTGGGTCGCCAAGGCCGCTCCCGGCTCCATCCAGGAGGCGCTCACCCAGCCCTCCCCCGGCAACATCCACGCCCTCACCGATCCGGTGCACGGCTATCTCGCGCCGGTGATCGCGTACATGACAGCCGTCGGCATGTCCCGGCGGCCGCGCTGGCGCGCGGTGCTGTGGATCGTGCTGCTCCTCGACGCCTTCTCGATGCTCGTCACGGGATACACGACCCCGTTCTCGATCATCCTGACGGTGCTGATCGGCTGGACGGTGGCCTACGGGACGCTGTACGCGGTCGGCTCGCCCAACGTCCGTCCCACGGGACGCACCCTGATGGCGGGCCTGCAGCACGTCGGCTTCCGCCCGGTGACCGCCTCGCGCGAGGAGGTGCCGGAGACACCGGAGACCGGCGACCGCGGCCGGCGCTACTTCGTCACCCTGGAGGACGGCCCGCCGCTGGACGTCACGGTCGTCGACCGCGAGCAGCAGGCGCAGGGGTTCTTCTACCGCGCGTGGCGCAATCTGACGCTGCGCGGCTTCGCCACCCGCAGCAGCCTCCAGTCGCTGCGCCAGGCGCTCGAGCAGGAGGCCCTGCTCGCGTACGCGGCGATCGCGGCCGGCGCCAACGCACCCAAACTGATCGCGACCTCGGAGCTCGGTCCCGACGCCGTGATGCTCATCTACGAGCACACGGGCGGGCGCACGCTGGACAACCTGCCCGACGACGAGATCACCGACGAGCTGCTGCACGGCACGTGGCACCAGGTGCGCGCCCTGCAGTCCCGGCGCATCGCGCACCGGCGGCTGGTGGGCGACGCGATTCTGGTGGATCGTTCCGGCACGGTGATCATCACCGATCTGCGCGTCGGCGAGATCGCGGCCGGCGAGCTTCTGCTGCGCATGGACATCTCGCAGCTCCTGGTGACGCTGGGGCTGCGGGTGGGCGCCGAGCGCGCGGTGGCCTCGGCGGTGGGCGTGCTCGGTCCGGACGCCGTGGCCGACTGTCTGCCGATGCTTCAGCCCATCGCGCTCAGCCGCACCTCCCGCGCGACCTTGCGCCGACTGGCCCGTGAGCGGGCCCAGCGCGAGCGCGATGCGGTCCTGGAGGCTTCCCGGCAGCTCAAGCAGGCCCGGCTGGAGGAGGCCTCGGAGGACGGCGAGGCCGTGGCCGAGAAGCCCGACAAGAAGGCCGTGCGCGCGGAGCAGCGGGCCGAGAAGCGGGCGCTGGACGAGGCGCTGAACGAGGCGCGCGAGGAGGATCTGCTCGCCCAGATCCGCCACCAGGTGCTGCTGATCAGGCCGCAGGCGCCGGTCGAGCCCGCCCGCCTGGAGCGGGTGCGGCCGCGCACCCTGATCAGTTTCATCGCCGGCGCCATCGGTGCCTACTTCCTGCTGACCCAGCTCACCCACATCGAGTTCGGCCCCCTGCTCGCGAACGCCCAGTGGGGCTGGGTCCTTGCGGCCGTGGCGTTCTCGGCGTGCAGCTACTTCGCGGCCGCGATGGCACTGCTGGGGTTCGTGCCCGAGCGCGTGCCCTTCCCCCGGGCGGTGGCCGCGCAGGTCGCCGGGTCGTTCGTCAAGATCGTCGCCCCTGCCGCGGTGGGCGGCGTGGCCCTCAACACCCGCTTCCTGCAGCGCTCGGGGGTACGTCCGGGGCTCGCGGTGGCGAGTGTCGGCGGTTCCCAGCTCTTCGGCCTCGGGTGCCACATCCTGATGCTGCTGTCGTTCGGCTACCTGACCGGCACCGAGAAGACGCCGTCCCTGTCGCCGTCCCGGACGGTCATCGCCGGCCTGCTGACCGTGGCCGTGCTCGTGCTCGTGGTCACCTCGGTGCCGTTCCTGCGGAAATTCGTCGTCACGCGCGTGCGGTCGCTGTTCGCCGGCGTCGTACCGCGCATGCTGGACGTGCTGCAGCGGCCGCAGAAGCTCATCAGCGGCATCGGCGGCACCCTCCTGCTGACCGCCTGCTTCGTGATGTGCCTGGACGCCTCGATCCGTGCCTTCGGCACCCAGGGGACCTCGCTCAGCATCGCCAGCGTCGCCGTCGTCTTCCTCGCCGGCAACGCGCTCGGGTCCGCGGCCCCGACCCCGGGCGGCGTGGGCGCGGTGGAGGCGACCCTGACGGTCGGCCTGATCGCCGTGGGCCTGCCCAAGGAGGTCGCGGCACCGGCCGTCCTGCTGTTCCGGCTGCTGACCCTGTGGCTGCCGGTGCTGCCGGGCTGGCTTGCCTTCAACCACCTCACCCGCAAGGGCTCGCTGTAGGACGAACGCCTTCTCGTACGACGGCTGTACGCGCGCGTACCTCGTACGGCCCGTGTCCCGAGCGCCCGGCCCCGCGCCGCAGCAGGATGGGAGCATGCCGAAGCCATCCCGCCTGCGCGCCGTCGCCGTGACCGCCTCCGCCGTGCTGCTGTGCTCCGTGCTGGCGGCCTGCAGCGACGACGACTCCAGCGGCGGGGACCTGTCGGCGCAGAAGCTCGACTGGAAGGACTGCCCGGCGCCGTCCGCCGCCGAGGGCGGCGGTGACGCCCCCTCGCCCCTGCCGCGCCAGGGCACCTGGCAGTGCGCCACCATGAAGGCGCCCCTGGACTGGAACAAGCCCAAGGGCGACACGATCGGCCTCGCGCTGATCCGGGCGAAGGCGAGCGGCGCGGCGAGCAGGCGCATCGGCTCGCTGATCTTCAACTTCGGCGGGCCGGGCGGCTCGGGCGTCGCCACACTGCCCTCCTTCGGCCAGGACTACGCGACCCTGCGCACCCGCTACGACCTGGTCAGCTTCGACCCGCGCGGAGTCGGCCGCAGCGCTCCCGTGACGTGCGAGGACGACCAGCAGCTCGACGTGTACTTCCAGCAGGACGCGACCCCGGACGACGCGCGTGAGCGGACCGAGTACGTGGACAGCACCAAGAAGTTCAACGCGGCCTGCGAGAAGAACTCCGAGAAGGTGCTGCCGCACGTACGCACCACCGACGCGGCCCGCGACATGGATCTGATGCGGCAGGTCCTCGGCGACGACAGGCTGTACTACTTCGGCATCTCGTACGGCACCGAACTCGGCGGCGTCTACGCCCACCTGTTCCCGAAGCACGTGGGCCGCGCCGTCTTCGACGCGGTCGTGGACCCGACGCAGGACGCCGAGCAGAGCTCGCTCGGGCAGGCGAAGGGCTTCCAGCTCGCGCTCGACAACTTCGCCGAGGACTGCACCTCCCAGACCACGGGCTGCCCGATCGGCGACTCCGCGCAGGACGTGAAGGACCGCATCGCCACGCTGCTGAAGGACCTCGACAGCAAACCGATCGCCGGCATCTTCCCCCGCCGGCTGACGCAGACCGCAGCGACCAACGGCATCGCGCAGGCGCTGTACTCGAAGGACTTCTGGCCGTACCTCACCGAGGGCCTGCAGCAGGCCTACCAGGGCGACGGCAGGGTTCTGCTGGCGCTGTCCGACTCGCTGAACGGCCGCAGCGAGAACGGCGAGTACAGCAACATCGCCGCCGCCAACGTCGCCATCAACTGCGCCGACGACAAGGCCCGCTACAGCCCGGACTTCGTGCGGCGGAAACTGCCCGAGTTCCGGTCGGCCTCGCCGCTGTTCGGCGACTTCCTGGCCTGGTCCATGCTCAGCTGCACCGACTGGGCCGTTCCCGGTGCGGCGGGCCACCCCGACGTGAGCGCGCCGGGCGCCGCTCCGATCCTCGTCGTGGGCAACACCGGCGACCCGGCCACGCCCTACGAGGGCGCGAAGAGGATGGTGGACTCGCTCGGCCCGGGCGTCGGCGTCGAGCTCACGTACAAGGGGCAGGGGCACGGCTCGTACGACAGCAAGAACAAGTGCGTGCAGGCCGCGGTCAACGGCTATCTGCTCGACGCAAAGGTGCCGAAGGCCGGGACCGTCTGCTCCTGAGGACCCACCACAGAGTGAAGAAAACCGCAGGTCAGAATGTTATCCACAGGCTTGGGCAGGTCCGGCTTGATCCGCATACCATGGCCTGACCGCCGTTCGCCGCACGATGCGAACGGCCTGCGAGGGGGGAAGGCACATGGCACGACTCGTACGGTGGGCGGCTCTGGGCGCCGCCGCGGCGCTCCTGGCGGGCGGGTGCAGCAGCGGCTCGTCGTCCGGCGACGGCAAGGGCGGTGAGCGGTCCAGCCCGCCTCCCTCGTCCCCGTCCGGTTCCTCCGGGACGAGCGCCGCGCTGCCCTCCTCACTGACCGGGCAGAAGCTCGCCTGGGGTCGGTGCAAGGCCACCGCCGACTCCCCCGCGCCGGGCAACGACTGGCAGTGCGCGACGCTCAGGACACCTCTGGACTGGTCGAAGCCCCAGGGCGAGACGATCGGCCTCGCGCTCATCCGCGCCAAGGCGAACGGCGGCCAGCGCATCGGCTCGCTCCTGTTCAACTTCGGCGGCCCCGGCGGCTCGGGCGTGTCCATGATGCCCACGTACGCCTCCACGGTGTCCACGCTGCGCGAGCACTACGACCTGGTGAGCTGGGACCCGCGCGGGGTCGCCGCCAGCGAGGGCGTGCGCTGCCGCAGCGACAAGGCCATCCAGGCCGCCGAGGACGTGGACGCCACCCCGGACACCCCGGCCGAGGAGAAGGCGTACTTCCAGGACGCCGCGAACTTCGGCCAGGGCTGCGAGAAGGCCGCCGGCAAGCTGCTGGCGCACGTGTCGACGACGGACACCGCCCGCGACATGGACCTGATGCGCCAGGTGCTGGGCGACACGAAGATGCACTACTTCGGCATCTCGTACGGCACCGAACTCGGCGGCGTCTACGCCCACCTGTTCCCGACGCACGTGGGCCGGCTCATTCTCGACGCGGTCGTCGACCCGACCGCCGACACCGTGGGCCAGGCGGAGAACCAGACCCGGGGCTTCCAGCGCGCCCTGGACGACTACCTCAAGTCGACCGGCCAGGACCCGAAGCAGGGCACCCGGAAGATCGCGGACCTGGTGCAGGGGCTCGACGCGAAGCCGCTGCCGACCTCCTCCGGGCGGAAACTGACGCAGACGCTCGCCCTCACCGGCATCGTCCTGCCCCTGTACAGCAAGGAGGGCTGGCCGACCCTGACCAGCGCCCTGAACGCGGCGGAGCAGGGCGACGGTTCGGAGCTGCTGGCACTCGCCGACGGCTACAACGAACGCGACGCCTCGGGTCACTACGCCACGACGACCCACTCGCAACGGGTCATATCGTGCCTGGACGACAAGCAGCGGCCGACCGCCGCGGAGACGAAGAAGCGGCTCGCGGCGTTCGAGAAGATCTCGCCCGTGTTCGGCGACTTCCTCGGCTGGGACACGGCCGGCTGGTGCCACAACTGGCCGGTGGCCGGGCAGTTCGACACACCGGAGGTCAGCGCGCCCGGTGCGGCACCGATCCTGGTGGTCGGCAACACCGGCGACCCGGCGACGCCGTACGAGGGCGCCCGGAAGATGGCCGACGAGCTGGGCAAGGGCGTGGGTGTGGAGCTCACCTGGAAGGGCGAAGGCCACGGTGCGTACGGCAGCGGGAGCGACTGCGTCGACTCGACCGTGGACGCCTATCTGCTGAAGGGGACCGTGCCGAAGGACGGCAAGGTCTGCTCCTCGTAGGCGGGGCAGCGGAAAGGGGCCCGGCACCCGTGGTGCCGGACCCCTCCCGGAAAGGCATGCGCCTGGTGGGCCGGTGCGGGCTAGTAGACCGGCTTGTCCGGCTCGATCTGGTTGACCCAGCCGATGACGCCGCCGCCGACGTGCACGGCGTCGGAGAAGCCCGCGGACTTCAGGACCGCGAGGACTTCCGCACTGCGGACACCCGTCTTGCAGTGCAGGACGATCTTCTTGTCCTGCGGGAGGCTCTCCAGGGCGGTGCCCATGAGGAACTCGTTCTTCGGGATCAGCTTGGCGCCCGGGATGCTGACGATCTCGTACTCGTTGGTCTCGCGGACGTCGATAATCTCGATGCTCTCGCCGTCGTCGATCCACTCCTTGAGCTGCTTGGGAGTGATCGTCGAACCGGCCGCCGCCTCCTGGGCCTCCTCGGAGACGACGCCGCAGAAGGCCTCGTAGTCGATGAGCTCGGTGACGGTGGGGTTCTCGCCGCACACCGCGCAGTTCGGGTCCTTGCGGACCTTGACCTGGCGGTACTGCATCTCCAGGGCGTCGTAGATCATCAGGCGGCCGACGAGCGGCTCACCGATGCCCGCGAGGAGCTTGATGGCCTCGTTGACCTGGATGGAGCCGATGGACGCGCACAGCACGCCCAGGACGCCGCCCTCGGCGCAGGAGGGGACCATGCCCGGCGGCGGGGGCTCCGGGTAGAGGCAGCGGTAGCAGGGACCGTGCTCGGACCAGAAGACCGAGGCCTGGCCGTCGAAGCGGTAGATGGAGCCCCACACGTACGGCTTGTTCAGCAGCACGCAGGCGTCGTTGACCAGGTAGCGCGTCGCGAAGTTGTCCGTGCCGTCGACGATCAGGTCGTACTGGCTGAAGATGTCCATCACGTTGTCGGCCTCGAGCCGCTCCTCGTGAAGGATCACGTTCACGTACGGGTTGATGCCCTTGACGGAGTCACGGGCGGACTCGGCCTTGGAGCGGCCGATGTCGGACTGGCTGTGGATGATCTGGCGCTGCAGGTTCGACTCGTCGACCTCGTCGAACTCCACGATGCCCAGGGTGCCGACGCCCGCGGCGGCCAGGTACATCAGCGCCGGCGAGCCCAGGCCGCCGGCGCCCACACACAGCACCTTGGCGTTCTTCAGCCGCTTCTGCCCATCCATCCCCACGTCGGGGATGATCAGGTGGCGGGAGTACCTGCGAACCTCGTCTACGGTGAGCTCGGCAGCCGGCTCGACCAGGGGTGGCAACGACACGGGGACTCCGTTGGTCGGTCAATCACTACGGGACTTCTCCCTGCAACATTGCCACGGCCTTTTTCATTCCGAGACACCCGTTCCGATCCGCGAGACGATTTCGTCCCAGTAGCCGGGCATGGCCTCCCACGGGTCGCCGCGGCCGCCCTGGTCCGTGCGGTCGGTGAAGTAGATGGTCGCGGCGCCCTGCCAGCGGGCGATGCGCAGCGCCTCGTCCAGGTGGGGCAGGGGCACGCCGTGGACGAAGTGGCAGAAGCGCTCGGGGGGATGCTCCGCGGTCCACTCCGCCACCTGCGACCAGCGGTAGTCGCTCCACGGACCGCAGAAGGTGACCAGCTGGTCGGCGCAGTCGAGATAGCCGGGGTGCGGGTGGGTGCCGTGGCCGAGGACGATGTGAGCGTCTTCACAGAGCGCGCGGAGCGTGGTGACGGTCCGGCGGGTCTCGGGGAGCGAGACGGCGTCGGCCGGACAGCGGTCCAGGAGGAAGCCGTCGACCTGGTACCAGTCGATGTGGCGCTGCGCCTCGGAGATCACCTCGCCGAAGACCTCGTCCCCGGACGCGCACGCGAGGTGGCCGAGGACCCGCACGCCCATGTTCCGCAGCCGCCCGGCCGCCTCCAGGCAGTGCGGGTCGGGGCGGGTGCCGGGGCCGTCGGCCACGTTGAGCACGACCCAGTGCAAAGGGGTCCCGGGACGCGTGAGTTCACCCCACTCGGTGGGCGCGACCAGGGGGTGGGCGTAGCCGGGGATGCCGAACCCGGTGCGGACGTCGGTGCTCGGGCTTCCCGCTCTGGTGCTGGTCACATACGGCATGCCGCCTCCATCCAGATGTCGGCGAGGGACTCCTCGAGGTTGATCCTCGGCCGCCAGCCGAGCCGGTCGCGTGCGGTGCGCACGTCGGCCTGCTGCCAGCTGCCGCAGCCGTCCGGGTACGGGTACGCCATCGGGGCCGCGTGGTCCGGGTCCTGGCGCTGGTGGCCGACGGTGGCCCGCAACGGGCCGGGCGGTCCGTCGAGTTCGTGGAGGGCGCCCCCGTACCCGGCGACGCGGGCGAGCACGGCGGCGGCGTCGCGCAGCCGGACGGCACGGCCCGAGCCGATGTTGATGACGCCCTGCGCGGCGGAGAGCGAGGCGGCGTGCACGGCGCGGGCCACGTCGCGTACGTCGACGAAGTCGCGCTGGACGCCGAGACCGCCGAGCTTGAGCTCGCCGTCGCCGGACTGCATGGCGCGGCGCATGGCCTCGGCGAGCCGGCCGAGCGGCGAGCCCGCGGGGGTGCCCGGACCGGCCGGCGAGAACACCCGCAGGACGACCGCGTCCAGTCCGGAGCCGAGGACGAGTTCGGTGGCGGCGAGCTTGCTCACACCGTACGGGCCGCCGGGGCGGGGCACGGCGTCCTCGGCCGTGGACGAGCCGGGCTGGCTGGGCCCGTACTCCGCGCTGCAGCCGATCTGCACCAGCCGGGCGTCGCAGCCGCTGCGGCGCAGTGCCTCGCAGACGGTGGCGACGGCGACGGTGTTGTGGCGGGTCAGATCCCGGGCGCCGCCGCGGGTGGCACCGGCGCAGTTGATGACGACGCCGGGGTGGACCGCGTCGAGGAAGCGGGTGAGGGCACCGGGGCTGCCGGACGCGAGGTCGAAGCGGACGTCGGCGTCGTCGCCGCGGCCGAGGGCGGTGAGCTGGACGGCCGGGTCGGCGAGCAGGCGGTCGGCGACGAAGCGGCCCAGGTAGCCGTTGGCTCCGATCAGCAGGACTCTCATCGGGCGGCTCCCGGGGCCGAGGCGTCGGATCGGGAGGTGATCATTTCGGGTTCTCCTTCGGAGGGTGTGGGGCGGTTGCCTCGGGCGGCGGGTCCTGGCGCCTGCGGCGGGTTCGGGGCCGGTGCGGTCCGGCGTGCGGGTGCGGCGCCCGGGCGCACCGGCGACCGTCGCGGGGTCACCACGGCCGGTCCGCGGGCGCGTGGGCGGAGGCCCGGGTGAGGGTGCGGGCCGCGTGGATCAGCAGGGTCAGGGCGGCCGCCGCGCAGAGGAGGGCCGGGACGCTGCCGGCGCCCCAGGCGTCGACGGCGGTCTCCACCGGGGTGCCGAGGAAGCCGCACCCGGGCAGACGGGCCGCGAAGACCGTGGCCAGGGCGGTCCCCTCGGCGGTCGCCGTGGCGGTGAGGACGACCGCGGGCGCGTGGAGGAAGCCGTGCGCGGCGAGGAGGCGGGCGAGGAACAGCAGGGCGCCCAGGGTGACGGTCTGGGCGTAGGCCGCGCTCTCGCCCAGGATCGTGCCGCACAGGGCGGACAGAGCCGTGACGGAGGACAGGAACAGGGCGAACGTGCCGAGCAGCAGGGGGCGGGCGGAGGCCGTGAACTCCTCCAGACCGCGGCTGGCGCTCAGTCTGCGGCGGGTGCACACGGCGAAGAGATGGGCGCACCAGGCGGCGGGCGCGCAGGCCAGGGCGAGCGCCAGGACGGGGGCCGTGGCGAGGGGCCAGGCGCCGTCGCCACTGCCGGTGGGCGGGCCGTCGGGACCGCCGGCGACGGCCACGCGCAGGAGTCCGTCGCCGAGGACGGCGTAGCCGACGAGCCAGTACGTCCACGTCCCGCTGCCGGAGGTGTGGTGGGCCGATCCCTGGGGAGCGCGGTCCGTGGGGCCGAGCGGGCCGCGCCCGAGCGCCGCGCGCAGGGCGAGCGCCACGCCGAGGACACCGGCGGCGGCCGCAATCGTGCGGGACTGTCCGTGGGTGAGCCGGAGGGCCGCCACGGTCGCGGCGCACAGGACCCCGGGCAGCAGGGTGAGCACGATCCAGGCGGGTCGCGCCCGTGGGGCCGTGAGGACCGTGGCGTGCGGCGCCGTCTCCTCGTCGCGGGCGGCGCGCGCGTACATCTCCTCCGCGAGGGAGAACACGTCCCGGTGGCGGAAGCGGGTCGCGGTCCGGTCGGTGACGCCGTGGGCCTCCAGGCCCGCCGCGATCTCCAGGGGGTCCACGGCTCGCTCGCACAAGGCGCGGTGACGGTGCATCAGCGTCTTCACCGGGTCGGCGGCGGTACGCCGGAGCTTCGGCAGACGGCCGGGGGACTGCGGGTGCGGGTCGGCGGTGCCGTCCGTAGTCGGCGCCTCCTCCGCGGCCCACTCCCGCGAGCGCTCGTCCCATGCCTGGGCGCTGCCCGGCACGCCGGGCCTGTCGAGTTCGCCCAGCCCGCTCATCGCGCCCCCTCCGTGGCCGGTGCCGTGGATCGCGCACGCACGGGGGTGTCCGTCGCCCAGCCGGGGCCGCCACGGACCACCACGCGCGCGGCCGGGTCGGTCCAGCGGCCGGGGACGTGTGCCTCGGCGGGGGCGGCGAAGGGCAGGGGCTCCCCGGTGTGGCCGAGGACGACCCGGCGCACCGGGGTGTGCGAGACGATCTCCAGGTAAATGCCGTGAAATGCCGTGGTGTTCTGCTCGACGGTGAACAGTTCGAGGGCACGCGCGCGTGCGGCGGCACCCAGGCGCTCCCGGCGCTCGGGGTCGCGCAGCAGCGCCAGGCAGGCCTCGGCGAGCGCACGGGGGTTGCGCGGGGGCACGACCAGCCCTGTGCCCCCGATGACCTCCACCACCGCGCCGACGTCGGTGGAGACCGTGGCCCGGCCGCAGAACATCGCCTCGACCAGGCTGATCGGGAAGCCCTCGACGACGCTGGAGAGCACGGTCACGCTGCCGGCCGCGTACGCCTCGGCGAGGGTCGGCAGCTCGGGGCCGCCGATCTCCTCGAAGGAGACGGGGTTGTCGCCGACGGAGTGCAGCCCCTCGGCCTCGTCGGGGAAGAGCTGCGCGGCCAGCGCCCGGCAGTGCCCGAGGTAGGACTCGCCCTCGGGCCCGGCCGGTGCGCCGACGATCCGCAGCCGCGCCTTCGGCTCCTCCTTGCGGACCTCGGCGAAGGCGTGCAGCAGCGACACCAGGTCCTTGGCGGGCTCGACCCGGCCCACCCAGACCAGCGCGTCGGGGTCGGCGCTCTCGGCGGACTCGCCGACCTCGGCGAAGCGGGCGGCGTCCATGCCCGGGTAGACGGTGCGGATCTTGGCGCGGTCGGCGCCGCAGCGCTCCTGCCAGCGGCGGGCGTGCGCGTTGCCGGGCGTGACGAGCGCGGCGCGGTCGTAGATCTCGGTGGCGAGCCTGCCGTGGAAGGCCGCGAGCAGGCAGCGCACGGCGGGCGGCGCGTCCGTGGCCGCGAGGTGGTGCGAGCGCAGCCGGACGCCGTACTCGGTCACCAGCAGGGGGACGCCGTGGAAGTGGCGGGCGAGCAGTCCGGGGAGGGCGGCGGGCCCGCCGGACGTCGCGTGGCACAGGTCGACCGAGCCGAGTCCGTCGTCCTCGTACCAGTCCAACGACAGGGGGCGCAGGGCGTGTTCGAGGTGTGCCGCGACGGCGAGCAGATCCGGTACGCGCGCCTCCCGCGCCGCCCGCGGGGCGCCGGTCGCACGACAGGCGCGCTCCAGGGCGCGTACGGCGGTCTCGGAGCGGAGCGCTCCCACCAGACCGCCGTCCTCACGGGCGAGCTCGGCCAGCCCGTACAGCGCACTGCCGAAACGGTCCGCCTCGGCGGCCTGGGAATCCTCGCCGAGAGCTCCGGCAGGATCGCCGGTGCTCCCCGCGCACAGCGCGGCCGCCAACGCGCCGTAGCACTCGGCGAACCGCCGGCGCGCCCGCCGTCCGTACCCGGCTCCGTCGTCCTCGGCCGCCCACATCGGCGCCGTACGCACGCCTGTGACCTGCGGCGGCAGCGAGATCCAGCCTTCGGCCTCCTGCCGCTCGGTGCGGCTGAGCGCGTAGACGTCGAACTCGTGCTGCCCGAGCCCGCGCACGAGCCGGTCGCACCAGAGCCTGGCGTCACCGCTCACATACGGATAGCCGCCCTCCGTAAGCAGTCCGATGCGCACGAGCGCACCCCCGATCTCCCGTATGAGGAGCCGCCGTTGACCCGGCGGCTCGCAGCGGGAAGAACGTATGCGGACAAGGCGGTGGCGCGATGGACGGTTGTCCGTCGCGCCACCAAAAGGGGTGAACGGTCGTAACTTTCGTGTGCGGTTCGCGTTCGATCGCGCTAAGAGATCATGCAGTCACGTTCCGTCAGGCGCCGGCGGGCTCCCGACGTGCCGGTACGGCGGCCGGGCGGGGTCCGCCGAGGTGCCCGTGGAGCAGTCCCGGCCGGCGGACGGGCCCGTCGGGGAGCACCGGTGGCGCGCGTCAACCCTTCGGATACGGCCAGGGGTTGGCCAGGCAGTGGATTCCGTCGTGGTCGAGGAACTTGGTCTGCTGCTGCATCACCGGCGCGAGCTGCCCGTTCCTGGTGCAGTTCACGTGGCCGCGGCCCAGGCGGTGGCCGATCTCGTGGTTGATCAGCATCTGCCGGTAGGCCTCGATCCGATCACCGTAGGTCTTGGACCCCTGAGCCCATCTGTAGGCGTTGATCATCACTCGCTCGGTGGCGGCCGAGTCGCAGGAGACGTTCTCCTCGGCGGTGTCGAGGCCGGACTTGGCGCACCACTGGGCGGTGGTCCCCGGGCTGGCGAGAGTGATCACGAAGTCGGGCTTGCCGGAGTCGACGCGCTCGAAGGTGCGGGCGCCGTCGTGCGCCCAGCTCCGGTTGTCGTTGAGGGTCGCCTGGACGGCCTGGGCGAAGAGCTCGCCGTCGAGCCCGAGCCCCTGCTCCACGTCCACGCGGTAGGTGTACCTGTGGCCCTTGCCGGGCGCCTTCGCGACCCCGGGGACCGCGGCGAACCTCCCGGACCCCTTGAGCGTGGCGCTGAGCGCGTACTTCTTCCCCATCGCCTGCTCATACGTCAGGGGCGTCGGGCTCGGCGAGGAGGAGGGCGACGCGCCCGGGTCCCGGGCGTCCCGCGCCTGGCCGGTGGCCGACTGCGTCCCGATGCCGCTGCCGTCGCGGCCGTTCGCGACCTGGCCGGCCACGACGACGGCCAGCACGGTGGTGACGGCGGCGGCCGCGATGCCGGTGAAGGTCCGCCCCTTGCCGCCGCTCGCCTGAGCCGGCACACCGGTCGGCGGCGCGTCCTCGTCGGCCTCGGACGGGACGCCGACGACCGGGCCGTGGTCCCAGTCGGTGACGGAGGCATACGGGTCCGGGGCGTGCGCGGACTCGCGGCCGCGCGGGGTGAAGACGTCGTCGTCCTCGTCGAAGGCGTCGACGTACTCCTGCCGCGGCCCGCCCGGCGGTGCCGCGCGCTGCCGCGGAACGGCGGCCCCCGACTGCCTCAGCTCGCCCCAGCCGCCGCCGGCCTCACGCTGCTCGGGGTGGCCGCCACGGACCTGGGGGGTGCCGTGTGCGGGTGTACCGCCGCCGGGGCGGGGCATGCCGTGCGCGGGCGTGCCGTCGGAGAATCTAGGAACTCCACGCGCGGGCGTGCCGTCGGAGAATCTAGGAACTCCACGCGCGGGCGTGCCGTCGGAGAACCGAGGAACTCCACGCGCGGGCGTGCCGTCAGGGAAACGCGGCACCCCCCGCGCAGGCGTGCCGCCCGGCACACGCGGCACCCCCCGCGCAGGCGTGCCGCCCGGCACACGCGGCACCCCGCGCGCGGGCGTGCCGTCCGTCCTCTCCGGCACCGCACGACCCGCGCCCCTGGCGTCACGACCCGCGTCCCTGGCGTCGCCCTTCGCGGTATCGGCCCCGCGGCGGCTGTGACGTCCCACCTCGCTCCTCAGTTCTCCGCGCCCTGGGCGGCGGTCCCGCCCTCACGGGCCTGCGCGACGGTCCGCAGGCCACCGGTCAACTCTCCACGTTCGGCGAGGAGTTCGCAGAACGCACGAGCCACCGTACCGGGATACTCCATCATCGCCACGTGCCCCGCCTCCGGCAGGGTGAGCAGGCGCGAGTCGCGGAAGGCGCGGGCCGCCTTCCGGGCCATCCGGAAGCCGACCAGCTGGTCCCGGCCGCCGTAGACGAGGAGGGTCGGGGCGAGGACGCGCTCCGCCTGGCGCCACAGGCCGTGCTGGCCGCCCAGGGTGTAGGCGTTGACGATGCCGCGCGCGGAACGCGTCATCGCGTCCCAGAGATACGGCAGCTGCATCCGCCGTTCCATCTCCTCCACGGCGTTGCGGAAGCCTTCCGGGGAGACCCGTCCGGGGTCGCCGTAGCAGAGCGCCAGCACGCCGCGGACGCGCTCCTCCGCGGTCCATCCGCCGGTGTAGCGGGTGAAGAGGCCGGCCGCTCCCGGCAGCGCCAGCAGCGCGGTGGGCACCGCGTTGCGCTGGACGAGGAGCTCCGGCAGCGCCGGTGACACCAGCGTCAGCGTGCGTACGAGGTCGGGCCGCAGGGCCGCGACGCGGGTGGTGACGGCGCCGCCGAGCGAGTTGCCGAGCAGATGCACCGGCCCGCGCCGGGACGCGTCGAGAAAACGGATCACCGCGCGCGCGTGCCCGGTGACGGAGTAGTCGCCGTCGTCCGGCGGCGGCGAGTCGCCGAAGCCCGGCAGATCGACGGCCTCCCCGTCGACGACGCCGTCGAGCTCCTGCATCAGCGCCGACCAGTTCTGCGAGGAGCCGCCGAGCCCGTGGACGTAGAGGGCGGGCGGCAGTCCCTCGCGCGCCGGTGGTCTCGACCGCACCGTCAGCGTGATGCCCGGCAGCCCGACCGACCTGAGCCGCTCGCCCTCGGCGACCCTGACGGGTGCCACCTTCGGGAGCACGGTGGTCGCCGGAACGGACGGCAGCTCGGTCGAAGACATGCGGCAATGTTACGAGACGATCACGTAGTGGCTCATGTGTTCGCCGTCACAGATTGCACGCGCACCGCATAGCATCCGGATCCGGTGTCTCCTAGGCTCGTATCGAGGGCACCCGCTGTGGCACCTGCTTCACTCAGGCACGTTCGTAGGAAGGGAGCCCACATCATGGCCGTAGACCCCACCGACCCCGAGACGTTCGAGGCCGACGGCGCGCAGGAACCCCGGGAGATCGACGTCGAGGCTCCCGAGGACGACGCGGCGGAGCAGTCCGCCGACCTTGCGGCGGACCACGACGACCCTCTCGAGGACGTGGACCCGGCCACCGCGAACGAGGCCGATCTCGTGGAGCAGCGCCGCGTCGTCTCCATCGACGAGGACGACTACCGCTGACGGGGGCGCACGGAAGCACCGGAGGGTGCTGCTGAGCTGGAACGAGGCGATTCGCCGCCCGCTTCGATCCGGTTTGGAGCGACCTGCATGGCTTTCGTCGCCGTCCGGTCCGTGAAATTCTGCGCTCGCACCGCGCACACCCGGGTTACCGAAAAGTACGATGGCGGCGCGGCGCACACCGCATGTGGACGAAATTGGGAGGCGGCGTGACAGCCATCGAGCAGACAGAGGCGGCACGCCCGCGGGGCACGCGCCTGCCGCGACGTGCCCGACGGAATCAGCTGCTGGGAGCCGCCCAGGAAGTCTTCGTGGCGCAGGGTTACCACGCGGCCGCCATGGACGACATCGCCGAGCGCGCCGGCGTCAGCAAGCCGGTGCTCTACCAGCACTTCCCGGGCAAGCTCGATCTCTACCTCGCGCTGCTGGACCAGCACTGCGAGTCACTGATCGGGGCGGTGCGGGGCGCGCTCGCGTCGACGACCGACAACAAGCAGCGCGTCCGCGCGACGATGGACGCCTACTTCGCGTACGTCGAGGACGACGGCGGCGCCTTCCGCCTGGTCTTCGAGTCGGACCTGACGAACGAGCCCGCGGTGCGCGAGCGCGTCGACAAGGTCACGAACGAATGCGCCGAGGCGATCTGCGACGTCATCGCCGAGGACACCGGCCTGTCGCGCGCCGAGTCGATGCTGCTGGCCTCCGGGCTCGGCGGGCTCGCCCAGGTGGTGGCGCGCTCCTGGCTGCACAGCGACCGCAGCGTGCCGCGCGACCAGGCGGTGCAGCTGCTGGCCTCGCTGGCCTGGCGCGGCATCGCGGGATTCCCGCTGCACGGCAGCGAACAGCACCACTGACGGCGCCGTACGGGCATGTGTTCCCGTGCCGTGTTCGCTCTTGGCGTTCCGGCGCGGAGCGTGCGCGTCCCCTCACCGGGCTAATGTGTGCTGGGTACGGCGCGTATTGGTCGCGCACTTCACTGACCGTCGGAGGGACATAGCCGTGGAGGTCAAGATCGGCGTGCAGCACGCGCCCCGCGAGATCGTTCTGGAGAGCGGTCAGAGCGCCGAGGAGGTCGAGCGCATCGTGGCCGAGGCGCTGGCCGGAAAGGCGCGGCTGCTGACCCTCGTGGACGAGCACGGCCGCAAGGTCCTCGTCCCGGCGGAGCGCCTCGCCTACGTCGAGCTCGGCGAGCCGGCCCCCCGCAAGGTGGGCTTCGGCGCGCTGTAGTCACCGGATCACGAGCTGGGGCCCGGCGGTCGTCGACCGCCGGGCCCCAGCTCGTTCCCCCGTTTCCTCTGTTCACATATGGAGCACAAGGGGCACACAGAGGAGGATTGCATTCCGCAGGTCACGGGTATGACGGGCTACGACCGTGACGCGCAGTCTGGCCGTGGGAGGGCCCCATGTTGTTGATCGAAGCGCTCGGCTCCGTGCTGCTCGGTCTGGCGCTGGGGTGGGCCGCGAGCCACCGGCTGGCCCACCGTCTGCCCGCCCGCTCCCTGGTGCTGGCGACGGGCGTCGCGGGAGCCCTGTTCGGCGCCTTCGTCACGCACAGCGCCTTCGACCCCGGCAACGTCCTGCTGAATCTTCTCGGCGCGGCGATCGTGTCCGCCGCCTCCCTCTCCCTGCTGGTGCGCCCGGCAGGGAGACTCCGCCGGCGCTCGGCGCCGGCGTGATCCCGACGGGAACCGACAGCACGGCCGGACCGGCCGCGAGGACCGGACCGGCCGTGACGACCGCGGAAGCGGGAGCTGACCGCTAGGCGGCCAGACCCAGGGCCGCCATCCGCTTCGTGTGCGCCTCGGTGATCCGGGAGAACATCCGGCCGACCTCGGCCAGGTCGAACCCGTCCGCCACGCCGCCCACGAGCATCGTGGACAGCGCGTCCCGGTCCGCGACCACCCGCTGCGACTGCGACAGCGCCTCGCCCATGAGACGCCGGGCCCACAGAGCGAGACGGCCGCCCACGCGCGGGTCGGCGTCGATCGCGGCGCGCACCTTCTCCACGGCGAAGCCGGCGTGCCCGGTGTCGTCCAGCACGGCGAGCACGAGCTCACGCGAGTCCGCGTCCAGCCGGGCCGCGACCTCGCGGTAGAAGTCGCTGGCGATCGAGTCGCCGACGTACGCCTTGACGAGCCCCTCCAGCCAGTCCGAGGGCGCGGTCTGCCGGTGGAAGCCGTCCAGCGCGGCGACGAACGGGTCCATCGCCTGCGTGGGCTCCTCGCCGATCTCCGTGAGCCGGTCGCGCAGCCTCTCGAAGTGGTGGAACTCCGCCGACGCCATCTTCGCCAGCTCCGCCTTGTCGGCCAGCGTCGGCGCCAGCTTGGCGTCCTCCGCGAGCCGCTCGAAGGCCGCGAGCTCGCCGTACGCGAGCGCACCGAGGAGATCGACGACCGCGGCCCGGTACTGCGGGTCGGCGGAGGCCTTCGCCCAGTCCTGGGCGGCGACTCCGGTGTGCTCGGAGGGTGCGTCAGAGGTGTTGTCAGACGTCGTCATGAAGCGCACAATAGTCCGCTTGCCGGGCGGCGGAAGTCCCTGGTCAATCAGTGTGATGGCGGCTACGTGACCAAATCGGCCATCGTGTGTGCGGGATTCCGGGGTATGGTGGTAATGCGCCTGCCGAGTAGTCGACGGGCCGCACGTATGAGGATGCCCGGTCGGTGGCCCGATCGGCTCCGACCCGACAGCCCTCCCAGGCCGTACGGCACATTGCGTACGACGGCCGGAGGGACACCTCAGCGGTACGAGCGCTAGAGCGTCGGCAGAGGTCCCGTGCCCTACGGCAGGATCGTAAGGCAGCCGACGTCCCCGGCACGGTCCGTCCACGACCCCCGCGCTCGCCTCGCACCGCGTACACAGAAGAGGCAGCACCCTGACTACCACGTTCAGAGATCTCGGCATCCTTCCCGAGACGGCCGAGGCCCTCGAGGCCGTCGGCATCATCACCCCCTTCCCCATCCAGGAGATGACCCTCCCCGTCGCCCTCTCCGGCACGGACGTCATCGGCCAGGCCAAGACCGGCACCGGCAAGACGCTGGGCTTCGGCCTCCCGCTCCTCGAGCGCGTCACCGTCCCGGCGGACGTGGAGGCGGGCCGCGCCAGGCCCGAGGACCTCACCGACGCCCCGCAGGCGCTCGTCGTCGTCCCCACGCGCGAGCTGTGCCAGCAGGTCACCAACGACCTCCTGACCGCGGGCAAGGTGCGCAACGTACGCGTCACCGCGATCTACGGCGGCCGGGCCTACGAGCCTCAGGTCGAGGCCCTGAAGAAGGGCGTCGACGTGGTCGTCGGCACCCCGGGCCGGCTCCTGGACCTCGCGGGCCAGAAGAAGCTCAGCCTCAAGCATGTGAGGGCGCTGGTCCTCGACGAGGCCGACGAGATGCTCGACCTGGGCTTCCTGCCCGACGTCGAGAAGATCATCAACATGCTGCCGGTCCGGCGTCAGACCATGCTGTTCTCGGCGACCATGCCGGGCGCGGTCATCGGGCTCGCGCGCCGCTACATGTCGCAGCCCACGCACATCCGCGCCGCCGCGCCGGACGACCAGGGCGTGACGGTCGCGAACATCTCGCAGCACGTCTACCGCGCGCACAACATGGACAAGGCCGAGATGGTCGCGCGCATCCTGCAGGCCGAGGGCCGGGGCCTCGCCATGGTCTTCTGCCGCACCAAGCGCACCGCGGCCGACCTCGCCGACCAGCTCAAGCAGCGCGGCTTCGCCTCCGGCGCGGTCCACGGCGACCTCGGCCAGGGCGCCCGTGAGCAGGCGCTGCGCGCCTTCCGCAACGGCAAGGTGGACGTCCTCGTCTGCACCGACGTCGCCGCGCGCGGCATCGACGTCGAGGGCGTGACGCACGTCATCAACTACCAGTCGCCCGAGGACGAGAAGACCTACCTGCACCGCATCGGCCGCACCGGCCGCGCGGGCGCGTCGGGTACGGCGATCACGCTGGTCGACTGGGACGACATCCCACGCTGGCAGCTGATCAACAAGGCGCTGGAGCTGACCTTCAACGACCCGCCGGAGACGTACTCCACCTCCCCGCACCTCTTCGAGGAGCTGAAGATCCCCGCGGGCACCAAGGGTGTCCTGCCGCGTGCCGAGCGCACGCGCGCGGGTCTGGACGCGGAGGAGCTGGAGGACCTCGGTGAGACCGGCGGCCGCGGTCGCGGCGGCCGGGGCGGACGGGGCGACCGGTCCGAGTCCCGGTCCGCCGGGCGGGAGCGGCCGGAGCGTTCGCCGCGCCGTCGTCGCCGCACCCGCGGCGGTACGCCGCTGGACACGACCGCCGCGCCCGAGGCCGTGGCGGAGACCGCCTCGTCCGAGGAGAGCGGTCCCCGCACCCTGCGCCGCCGTCGCCGCACCCGCGGCGGCGCCGCGTCCGAGCCGGTGCCGGCCACGGCCACCGCGCCCGAGGCCGCGGAAGCCGCCGTCACGACGGCGGAGGGCCCTGCCCTGGACGCCCCCGAGGCTCCGGAGAAGCCGCGCCGCCGGCGCACCCGTAAGTCCGCGCAGGCCACGTCCGTGGAGACGGCCGCCGAGCAGGTTCCGGTGGCCGCGGAGGTCCCGGCCGTCGCGGAGGCCCCGGCGACCGCGGTGGCCGATGCTCCCGCCGCCGCGCCGCGCCGCCGCACCCGCAAGGCGACGGCTGCCGCGGAGACGGCGGTCGACACGGCCGAGGCCGTGGAGGCCAAGCCCCGCACGCGGACCCGCAAGACCGCCGCCCCGGCGGAGACCGCGCTCGACACGGCCGTCGCCCCGGAAGCCGCCGAGGAGGCCAAGCCGCGCCGGACGCGCAAGACGGCCGCCGCGGCGAAGGCCGCCGTCGACACGGCCGAGGCCGTGGAGAGCAAGCCGCGCCGCACCCGCAAGACGGCCGCCGCCGAGATCCCGGCCCAGATCGCCGACGAGCCCGAGGCCAAGCCCCGCACGCGGACCCGCAAGACGGCCGCAGCGGCGGAGACCGCCGTCGACACGGCCGAGGCCGTGGAGGCCAAGCCGCGCCGCACCCGCAAGACGGCCGCCGCCGCCCCGGAGACCGCCGAAGCGAAGCCCCGCACGCGGACCCGCAAGGCCGCCGCCGTGGCGGAGACGGCGGTCGACACGGCCGAGGCCGCCGAGGCCAAGCCGCGCCGCACCCGCAAGACGGCCGCCGCCGCCCCGGAAGCCGCCGAGGAGGTCAAGCCCCGTCGTACGCGGAAGGCCGCGACCGCGGCGGTCGACACGGCCGAGGCCGCCGAGGCCAAGCCGCGCCGCACCCGCAAGACGGCCGCCGCCGAGATCCCGGCCCAGGTCGCCGACGAGCCCGAGGCCAAGCCCCGCACGCGGACCCGCAAGACCGCCGCCGTCGCCGAGGCCACCGCCGACACGGCCGAGGCGAAGCCGAGGACGCGTCGCCCGCGGAAGGCCACGGCCGCCGCGGAGCCCGCGGAGAGCTGAGCACTCGTCCGACCGACGGCCCGGCCCGCACGACGTGGGCCGGGCCGTCGGCGTACGGGCCCCTGGACCGTGCCCGTCCCCGCCCGTCCGCCGTCCCGACACCCACGCCGGATAACCTCACCCCATGAGCAGGCCTCCGACCTTCACCCCGCCCCCGGGCGCCCGCGCGTACCCGCTGCGCACCGCGCGCGGGGAGTTCGCCGCCGTCGACTCACCCGTCGCGGAGGGTGCCGCGCCCCGGGGAACCGCACTGCTGCTGCCGGGGTTCACCGGCAGTAAGGAGGACTTCAACCCGCTGCACGAGGTGCTCGGGGCGCGGGGCTACCGGACCGTCGCCGTGGACGGGCGCGGGCAGTACGAGTCCGACGGACCCGAGCACGACGAATCGGCCTACGCACAGCACGAGTTGGCGCAGGACGTGCTCGCCCAGGCCGCCGCCCTCGACACCCCCGTGCACCTCGTCGGGCACTCCCTCGGCGGGCAGATCGCACGGGCCGCGGTCCTGCTGGACCACGCCCCCTTCCGGTCCCTCACGCTGATGGCCTCCGGACCGGCCCAGATCTCCGTCTCCCAGCAGCAGCGCGTGAAGCTGCTCCGGGACGCGCTCGCCGTGATGGACATGGCCGAGGTGTGGGAGGCGATGCAGGCCCTGGAGCCGCCCGAGGAGACCGACACCGGCGGCCTGGACCCCGGGCTCGGCGACCAGGAGGACCTGCGCCGCCGCTGGCTCGGCAACAAGCCGGCCCAGCTCATCGCGACGGGCCGCCAGCTGTGCACCGAACCGGACCGCGTGGCCGAGCTGGCCGCCCTGCCCCTGCCGTTCCACGTGCTGTCGGGGGCCAGCGACGACACCTGGCCGGTGCCCCTGCTCGACGACATGGCGCTGCGCCTGCGCGCGCACCGCACAGTCGTCCAGGGCGCCGAGCACTCCCCCAACACGGACCAGCCGCTCGAGACGGCCCACGCCTTCGCCGACTTCTGGGACCGCGGCGCCCCTGCCGGCTAGCCGGTGCCGCGACCGGTGAGTTTCACCGGCTCGCGACGCCCGGCGGCGTCCGCGCACACCTTCCCGGCCACAGCACCGGAGGCCGTCGCGCGGCAGCCGGCACCGCGCCCACCCCTCCGCGCTCCCGTCCGGCACCGCACCCGTCCCCTCCGCCCTCCCGTCCGGCCCGCGCCCGCCCCTCCGCGCCCCGGACAGCCCGCGCCCACCCCTCCGCGCTCCGGGCGGCACCGCACCCGCCCCGGCCCGCACACGGCCCTCGCCCGCACCCGGCACTCGCCCGCACCCGGCACTCGCCCGCACCCGGCACTCGCCCGCACCGGGCCCTCGCCCTCGCCCCCAGCAGTCAGTACTGCGCCTGCAGGTGCTCCCAGAACCCGTCCCGCAGCGCCCGCCGCAGATCGGCCTGTCCGCGCAGCGAGTACTGGAGCAGGCCCTCCGCCTCCACCAGCAGGTCCTGGTCGACCGAGCCCGGCAGATAGGGGTGGCCGGGCAGCAGCTCGACCAGCGATTCCCGGCCCCGGGCCGCCAGCCACTTCGCCGCGATCTGCGCGCCGACGAAGCGGACGTCCTCGCGGGTGGGCCGGGAGGCGGTGGCCTCGTAGGCGGCCGCGGTGCGCCGGGCCACGTACGGCTTGAAGAAGTCGAGGTCGAGGGTGCGCTGGCTGTCCACCTCCCAGAGCAGGGGCTCCGCCTGGTTGCGCCCCTCCGGGGCCTCGATGCCCCACAGGTGCACCCGCGCGCCGTACCCCTGCGCCGCCTCGACCGCCGACACCAGGTCCTCGTCGCCGCCCAGCAGGGCCGCGTCGCTGATGGCGCGGTGCCGGGCCAGCGACTCCAGGTCCGACCGGATCAGCGAATCGACGCCCTTCTGCTGGTTGTTGGCGTTGAGATTGCCCAACCGGACCTTCACGTCCGGGAGTTCGGCGATCGACTGCTGCTCGGCGGTGTGGATACGGCGCCGCGCGCCGTCGTACCAGTAGACCCGCAGCAGCCGGCTGTCCGCGAAGATCGTGCGGGCCTTGTCGATGAGCGCCTCGATCAGCCCTTCCGCGTCGAGGTCGAACGCCCGGCGGTCCTCCGTGCCGGCGACGAGGCGCCCCGCGGCCGCGTAGAGGTATCCCGCGTCGACGAAGATCGCATGGGTCGAGGGCGTCTTCGCCACCTCGGCGAGCATGCGCTGCAGCAGCTCGTTCGTGCGGTCGATGCGGGCGTGGAGGGCCACGAGGTCGTCGTTCATCGCCTCCATTGTCCCGGCGGTCACGCTGCGAACACAACCGGTCCCGGTCGGTCTCCCGAGTTGTCCTTTACCGGTCAGTAGTTAGCCGTTCGAAAAATTTATTTAGCGTAGGGAATGTTTGTAACGCGGTAATCGTTGACTGCATCAGATGGCAGCGCGACGAAGGGAGAGGCATGCGCTTCGAAATCATGCGACTCGACGAGGTCAACGGCACGACCGTGGACAGCACCGTTGTGGACGCCGCCTCCGTCGACCGGATCGTCCAGCAGGCCGCGGCCATAGGACAGCGCCTCTGGATCCGGCCCGCCGAGAGTGCGGCCGTATGACCGCCTGACCGACGCGGATCACCGCGCAGTCTTCGAAGCCCCCGCCCGGCACCGACGCCGCGCGGGGGCTTCGCGCGTACCGGGCGCAGACGGCCCGGGGTCGCTCAGGCGCCCCGGAACCGCTCAGGCTCCCTTGACCACCTGCGTGACGCCGTTGATGATCTGCTGCACGGCGATCGCGGAGAGCATCATGCCCGCGAGCCGCGTCACCAGGACCACGCCGCCGTCCTTGATGACCCGGATGATCAGCAGCGAGTACCGCATCACCAGCCACAGCACGACATGGATGGCGAGGATCGCCGCCCACACCGACGCCTGCGTGGCGAAGCTGTCGGCCTTCTGCACGGCGAGGATGACGGAGACGATCGCCCCCGGGCCGGCCAGCAGCGGCATGCCCAGCGGCACGAGCGCCACGTTGACGTCCTTGGTCTGCTTCGGCTCCTCGTTCTTGCCGGTCAGCAGGTCGAGCGCGATGAGCAGGAGCAGCAGTCCGCCCGCGATCATCAGGGCGGGCACGGAGACGTGCAGATAGTCGAGGATCTGGTGCCCGAGCAGCCCGAAGACGGTGATCACGCCGGCGGCGACGCAGACGGCCTGGAAGGCCATCCGCCGCTGCACCTTGCCGGGACGCCCGGCGGTCAGCGCGAGGAAGATCGGGGTGATCCCGGGGGGATCCATGATGACGAACAGGGTCAGGAACAGGGAGCCGAAGACGGCGAGATCGAACATGGGTGAGCAACTGGCCTTGCGGTGACGGGAGGACGGACGGGGGAGGCGAGGACGGGCTCAGGCCCCGCCGGTCCCCGGCACCGGGAACGCTCCCGTCGCCCGCCGCACGATCTCGCCGTACACCTCGGGGTCGGTGACGTACTCGCCGAGCACGCAGGTCTTGCGGCTGCCGTGGTAGTCGCTGGACCCGGTCGTCAGCAGCCCCAGTTCCTTCGCCAGTCCGCGCAGCCGCGCCCGCGTCTCCTCGTCGTGGTCCATGTGGTCGACCTCGATGCCGTCGAGGCCGACGGCGGCCATCTCGGCGATCGCGGACTCCGGGACCGTACGGCCGCGCTTGGCCGCGGCGGGGTGTGCGAAGACGGTGACCCCGCCCGCCGCCTTGACCAGCCGGATCGCCTCGAAGGGGTCCGTCTCGTGCTTCTCGACGAAGGCCCGGCCCCCGTCGGCGAGCCAGTCCTGGGTGAACGCGTCGCCCACGGTCGGCACGACGCCGAGCTCGACGAGCGCGGTCGCGACGTGCGGACGCCCGACCGAGCCGTCCCCGGCGATCCGCCGCACCTGGTCCCACGTCACCGGCACGCCCAGCCCGTTCAGCCTGGCGACCATGCCCTGGGCCCGCGGCACGCGGTCGTCCCGCACCAGCTCGCGCTCGGCGAGCAGCGCCGGCTCCTCGGGGTCGAAGAGGTAGGCGAGCATGTGCATGGAGACGCCGTCGACACGGCAGGACAGCTCGGCGCCGGTGACCAGCGTGAGCCCCTGCGGCAGCGCGGCGACCGCCTCGGCGTAGCCGCGCGTGGAGTCGTGATCGGTGAGCGCGACGACGTCCAGCCCGGCAGCGGCGGCGTTCCGCACCAGCTCGGCGGGCGTGTCCGTGCCGTCGGAAGCGGTGGAGTGGGCGTGCAGATCGATACGCACCGAGCAGACTCCAGCCACCGACGGAACACAAGAGGACGCTCAAGGATAACCAGATTTCCCGGCCCCCATGTCACACCCGCACCTCACCCGTACCCCCTACAGCACCTCCGTCCGGGGGCGCGGGGAACCGTGCGGCGAGCCCACGCCGGCCCGCAGCCGCCCGCCACCGCCCCTCGGGCGCTACGGTTCGAGCAAGCGCGGCGACAACGCTCCGCAGGGCACCAGATCGACCTCGGCCCCCGCGTCCCGCAGATCCGTCAGCACCAGCTCGTCGTACATCAGCAGCCCCGACTGCTCGGGCCACACGACCGCCCACAGCCACAGCCCCCGCGCCTCGCCGGCGAAGACGGCGCGGTCGTCGGGGCTGTCGGTGACGTGCCAGAGCGGGGTGGGGCGGCCGCCGGCCAGCACCTTGGCCTGGGGCGGCTTCTCGACGTTCATGTACGGCCCCGGGTCCGGGCCGTCGATGCCCGCGTACCGCGCGCCGAGTCCGACGCCGAGCTCCTCGGCGACCAGGATCAGCTCCCCTATACCGCCGAGCGGCCCCGGTCCGGAGCAGGCCACCGCGGTGGCGCGGCCGCCGTGCCGGTCGTCGCCCGCGCACGCCACTCCCGTGAAGAGCCAGCCGACCGGCAGGGGCCAGGGCATCCACACCGGTACCTGCGTGCGGTGCACCACCACGCTGAGGGCCTCGACGCTGGGCGGGATCACGGGCTGCAGCGGATGCACGGTGCCGTGCACATCGCACTGCCAGGAATCGGCGAAGAGTCCGGGAGCCCTGACCCGGCCACCACACTTCGGGCAACTGGGTTCGCCCCTCATAGGGCCCCACGGTCCTACCCGCGCCCCCTCACGTCAAGGACGATCACCCGTCCGGACGGAACCCTTCACGGGGAGCCCCGGCGAGGGGAATAGATGCAGCTTGCATTATTTAGCCACTCTAACTTACTGTGTGCATATACCAACTAATCCTGAACGGGAGTGGAGGAGCAATGGACGACCCCTTCGACGTGGGAGCGGGCGGCATCCTGCGGCAGCCGAGGGCCGTGTGGGCGACGGCGGGCGCGTCCGTCGTCGCCTTCATGGGCATCGGACTCGTCGACCCGATCCTGCCGTCCATCGCCCAGGGCCTGGACGCGACGGCCGGCCAGGTCTCCCTGCTGTTCACCTCGTACTTCCTGATCACCGCCGTCGCGATGCTGATCACCGGCTTCGTCTCCAGCCGCATCGGCGGCCGCAGGACCCTGCTGCTCGGCCTCGCCCTCGTCGTGGTCTTCGCGGGCCTCGCGGGCACGTCGGACTCCGTCGCCCAGCTCGTCGGCTTCCGCGCCGGCTGGGGCCTCGGCAACGCGCTCTTCGTCTCGACGGCCCTCGCGGTCGTCGTCGGCGCGGCGGCGGGCGGCAGCGCCGCCGCGATCCTGCTGTACGAGTCCGCGCTCGGCCTGGGCATGGCGTGCGGCCCGCTGCTGGGCGCGCTGCTCGGCAACCAGAGCTGGCGCTACCCCTTCTTCGGCACCGCCTTCCTGATGGCGGTCGGCTTCCTGTGCATCACGGCGTTCCTGAAGGAGCAGCCGAAGCCGGCCCGCAAGACCTCGCTGCTCGACCCGCTCAGGGCCCTCGGCCACGGCGGCCTCGCCACGGCGGCCGCCTCGGCGTTCTTCTACAACTACACGTTCTTCACCGTGCTGGCCTTCACGCCGTTCGTGCTGGACATGACGCCGTACAGGTCGGGTGCCGTTTTCTTCGCCTGGGGCGTGCTGCTCGCCGTCTTCTCGGTGCTCGTGGCCCCGCGCCTGCAGGAGCGCCTCGGCTCGCTGAAGGTGCTCGGCGGCTCGCTGCTGCTGCTCGCCGCCGACGTCCTCGTCCTCGGCTACGGCAGCCACACCACGGCCGTCGTCTGCACCATTCTGTCGGGTGCCTTCATCGGCGTGAACAACACCGTCTACACGGAGCTGGCGCTCGGCGTCTCGGACGCGCCGCGCCCGGTGGCGAGCGCCGGCTACAACTTCGTGCGCTGGTTCGCGGCCGCGGCCGCGCCGTACTTCGCGCCGAAGATCGAGGAGTGGAGCGGCATCCGCGTCCCGTTCGTGGTGGCGGCGGTCACCGCCGTGCTGGGCGCGGTCGTGGTGGGCGTACGGCGGAAGGCGCTCACCCTCCCCCACTCCCCGCTCCCCTCGGGCGGGGCGAGCCCCGCCGGGGTGCCGGAGCCTCGGCGCGCCGCGGAGGACGGCGTCACCGTCTACGCCGACTGACGCCGTGCGGCCACCCGTTGGTGAGTTTGCTCACCCCGGCCTCAGTCCAGCGGGACGGACCTGCGGGACGGATCCCTCAGGTCCGTCCCGCTCGTCAGCCAGCGCTCCTGGAGCGCCTGGGCGCCGTGCACGCGCTTCCAGGCGGCCTCGTTCGACGTCATCGGGAGCACCGGCAGGAAGCGGACCGGCTCGAGCGGCTCGTCGAGTGCGAGGTCCTCGACCAGGCCGCCCGGCTCGGCGACCAGCACAGAACTGAACGGGGCGCCGGGCCAGAGGGGTTCACCGGTGTCGAGCGACGCGCCGGGCGCCACGACCACGCCCTCGACCTGCGGGGAAGCGGCGAGCACGGCGAGCGGGCGCAGCGCCTTGTCGGTGTCGGCGAGGCCGCCGCGCACCGACAGGACGAGTTCGGCGCGCGGGCCCTTGACGGGGTCGGCGAGCACCGCCGTGGGGTCGCTCATCGGCTGCGCGGACATGCCGAGGGTGGCGTAGCGGACGATGTCGCCCTCACGGAACCGGAGCACTTCGATGCGGTCGGTGCCGAGGAAGGTGACGGCCGCGCGGGCGTCCGGTTCGCCCAGCGCGCTGCGCAGCCGGGCCTCGACCAGAGGGAGAACATCAACCATGCCGCGAGCATAGAACTCGTCAGTACAGGGCAAAGCGGCGCCTTGACACATGGGGCTGCTGATAGTCTTGCCCGCGTCGTTCGGGGCAGCACGCAGAAGCGTCGCATCGAGTCCCGACGCCTGTGAGACTCCCTTACGGGAATGGAACGTCCCTTACGAGGGACCGGCCGGAGGAGGTGGGGCTGTCATGGATCGAAGTCACCCGTGCAGTACCACTCGCTCTTCCCGCCGCTGATACGGCTGATCCGGTCCTGGCTGACCGCCGCCTTTCATGCTCACGTCTTCACGTGGAAGAGCACTTCGTTTCGTTTTGCCTGATCTGTCTGATCTGAATCAGCAGCGAAGTCCGCCACCGCGACGGTGCGGTGCTCCCCGCTTTGTGGACGTGCCAAACACCTGACGTCAGGACGTCCCCATTCCGGGTAGTTCCAGCCGTCGTCGGCGCCTTTCGTCGCCTGACACGAAGGAGCCAGCCATGTCGATGATCCGTGACCTGCGCGCAGCGGTCCGGCCGTCCCGCGTCCCGGTCCGCACGGACGCCGGCGCGTACGACACGACGCGCGACCCCTCCACCCCCTCCGCCGTGGTCGACTGCGCCGTCTACCGGGACGGCGCCCGCGTCGACGTGGACAGGTCCCTGACCCCGCACGAGGCGATGCGCCTGGTGCGGCGCGACGGCGGGTTCGTCTGGATCGGTCTGCACGAGCCGACCGAGGCCGAATTCTCCGGGATCGCAAGCGAGTTCGGGCTGCACCCGCTGGCCGTGGAGGACGCCGTCCAGGCCCACCAGCGGCCCAAGCTGGAGCGCTACGACGACACCTTGTTCACCGTCTTCAAGACCATCCACTACGTCGAGCACGACCAGCTCACCGCCAACAGCGAGGTCGTCGAGACCGGTGAGGTCATGTGCTTCACCGGGCAGGACTTCTTCATCACCGTCCGGCACGGCGGCCAGGGCTCGCTGCGCGCCCTGCGGCACCGGCTGCAGGACGACCCCGAGCTGCTCGCCAAGGGCCCCTCGGCGGTGCTGCACGCGATCGCCGACCACGTCGTCGACGGCTACCTCGCGGTCGCCGACGCCCTCCAGGACGACATCGACGAGGTCGAGACCGAGGTCTTCTCGCCGGGCCGCCGGGGCGGTGTCTCGCGCGGTGTGGACTCGGCGCGGATCTACCAGCTCAAGCGCGAGGTGCTGGAGTTCAAGCGCGCCGTCTCGCCGCTGCTGCGCCCCATGCAGCTGCTGAGCGAGCGGCCGATGCGGCTGATCGACCCCGACATCCAGAAGTACTTCCGGGACGTCGCCGACCACCTCGTGCGGGTGCAGGAGCAGGTCGTCGGCTTCGACGAGCTGCTCAACTCCATCCTCCAGGCCAACCTCGCGCAGGCGTCCGTGGCGCAGAACGAGGACATGCGCAAGATCACGTCCTGGGCCGCCATCATCGCCGTACCGACCATGGTGTGCGGGGTCTACGGCATGAACTTCACGCACATGCCGGAACTGCACGCCAAGTACGGCTACCCGGTCATCATGAGCATCACCGTCTGCATCTGCCTGGGCATCCACCGCACGCTGAAGCGCAACGGCTGGCTGTGAGGGGGCCCGGATAGGCTGAGCCCATGACAAGCGAGCTGCTCGACCAGGCCCTCGTCGAGGAGGCCACCAAGAAGTCCGGCCTCATCTGGGTGGCCGGTCCCGGCGTGCCGGCGCGGGCACTGTGGCACGTGTGGCACGAGGGCGCCGCGTGCCTGGTCGGCGACGGACCGGGCGAGCAGCCGCTGCCGGGGCTGGCCGACGGGGCCGGGGCCGAGGTGACGGTCCGCAGCAAGGACAAGGGCGGCCGGCTGGTGACCTGGCCGGCGAAGGTGGTCGAGCTGACGCCCGGGTCCGAGGCGTGGACGGCCGCGGTCGCCGAGCTGAAGGGCAAGCGGCTCAACGCCCCCGACGGCGAGGCGATGACCGGGCGCTGGTCCCGCGAGTGCCGGGTGCTGCGCCTGGAACCTGCCGGGGCGACAACGGAGTTGCCCGACGGCGACCTGGCCCAGGCGCCGCTGCCGACGCCCGCCACCACGCGCCGGCCCGTCCCCGCGGGCCTGCCGAGGCTGCTGCTGAGGAAACGCAGGCGCCGGTAGAGGGTCAGGACGTCGGCAGCTGCTTGCCGTAGTCCACCGTCTCGTCCTTCTTGGGCTCGTTCAGGGCGAAGTCCTCGCCCCAGGACGAGAAGACGATCGTGCCCGCGCCGCCCGCCCGCTCCAGCCGGAGCGGATAGGGCTTGCCCTGCAGGGAGACGTCGAGGGTACCGCCGGATCCCTTGTCGCCGGTGATGCGGATGGTGCGGGTACCCGACTGCTCGTGATGCCCGTCCGTCGCCAGCGAGCCGTGCAGCGTGAGCAGACCCCCGAGGAGGACGTCCATGTCCGTGAAGCCGCTGAACTTCTTGTACGCGGGATCGCGCTGCGGCACCTTCACGTACTTGCCGTCGAGCTTGCTGGCGGACGCCTTGCCCGTGTCGCCGTCCGCGTGGTTCCAGAAGCCGGAACCGGCCTTCAGGTACAGCTGCTCGCCGATCCGCAGCAGCCCGAAGGCCACCCCGCCGGAGGTGACCGACCCGGTGGCGCCCTCCGACTTCAGGCGCATGTCGAGCTTGTACGTGCGCCCGTTGGTGACGACGCTGCCGGAGAGGTGCACGGCATCGGCCGCCGCGGCGGCCGCCCGGGTCTTCGCGCGGATCGTCGCGGCCGGCAGCTTGCCCACCCCGTTGGTGCCCGCGTCGGGGTCGTCGCTGCACCCCGCCAGCACGCCCGTCCCCGCCACGACCAGTGCGCACATCGCTCCCAGCAGCGTGGTCCGGCGCGTACGGCCCGGGGCAATCGCAGTCACGGAAGGGGCTGCCTTTCGGTGGTGGGGCGTGAGCGGCGTACCGCAGCGTACCCGGGGTCCCCACGCCCCGCGGAAGCAGTCCGTCCGGACGTCCCACCAGGGCGGACCCGATCGGTACGGGCTAGCCTGAAGCCCACCTGAGCGGGCAATTCGGAAAGAAATCACAGCAGGAAACAAGCACTGCGAAACACCCCGCAAGCAAAGGAGCGCAGCCCATGGCAGCGGGCGCCCCCAGGATCTTCGTCTCGCACCTCGCCGGTGTCGCCGTCTTCGACCCCAACGGCGACCAGGTGGGCCGCGTGCGCGATCTGGTCGTGATGCTGCGCGTCGGCCGGCGGCCCCCGCGCGTGCTCGGGCTGGTCGTCGAACTGCCCACCCGGCGCCGCATCTTCCTGCAGATGACCAGGGTGACCAGCATCGAGTCCGGACAGGTCATCGCCACCGGCGTGCTCAACGTCCGGCGCTTCGAGCAGCGGCCCACCGAACGCCTCGTCTTCGGCGAGCTGCTGGACCGCCGGGTCACGCTCGTCGAGACCGGCGAGGAGGTCACCGTCCTCGACGTGTCGGTGCAGCAGCTGCCGGCCCGCCGGGACTGGGAGGTCGACCGCGTCTTCGTCCGCAAGGGCAGGCGCACCGGCGCCTTCCGGCGCGCCAAGGGCGAGCAGCTGACGGTCGAGTGGTCCGCCGTCACCGGCTTCTCCCTGGAGGAGCACGGACAGGGCGCCGAGAGCCTGCTCGCGACCTTCGAGCAGCTGCGCCCCGCGGACCTCGCCAACGTGCTGCACCACCTGTCGTCCAAGCGCCGCGCCGAGGTGGCCGCCGCCCTCGACGACGACCGGCTGGCCGACGTCCTCGAGGAGCTCCCCGAGGACGACCAGATCGAGATCCTCGGCAAGCTGAAGGAGGAGCGCGCCGCCGACGTCCTGGAGGCCATGGACCCGGACGACGCGGCCGACCTGCTCGCGGAACTCCCCGAGGCGGACAAGGAGCGGCTGCTGAGCCTGATGCAGCCCTCGGACGCGGCGGACATGCGGCGCCTGATGGCCTACGAGGAGCACACCGCGGGCGGCCTGATGACGACCGAGCCGATCGTGCTGCGGCCGGACGCCACGGTCGCCGACGCGCTCGCCCGCGTGCGCAACCGCGACCTCTCCCCCGCCCTCGCCGCCCAGGTCTACGTCTGCCGCCCGCCCGACGAGACGCCGACCGGCAAGTACCTCGGCACGGTGCACTTCCAGCGCCTGCTGCGCGACCCCCCGTACACCCTGGTCAGCTCGATCATCGACGACGACCTGCAGACCCTCGCCCCGGACGCCGCGCTGCCCGTCGTCGCCGGGTTCTTCGCCACGTACGACATGGTGGCGGCACCGGTGGTCGACGAGGCCGGCGCGCTGCTGGGCGCGGTGACGGTGGACGACGTACTGGACCACATGCTGCCCGACGACTGGCGGGAGACGGAGTTCCATCTGGACGAGGGCGAGGGGGTGGGCGCATGACGCCTGAGCGGGAGAGCACACGCGAGCGCACGCCGTCCGGGGCGACGGCCGCCACCCGGCCGCGCGCCCGGCTGGACCAGCCGCGCGCACCGCGCCGGCGGCTGCTGCCCGAGTGGGACCCGGAGGCGTTCGGCCGGCTGTCGGAACGCATCGCGCGCTTCCTGGGCACGGGGCGGTTCATCGTCTGGATGACGATCGTCATCATCCTGTGGGTGGCGTGGAACGTCTTCGCGCCGAGCGGCCTGCGCTTCGACAACTACCCGTTCATCTTCCTGACCCTGATGCTGTCCCTCCAGGCCTCCTACGCGGCCCCGCTGATCCTGCTCGCGCAGAACCGGCAGGACGACCGCGACCGGGTCAACCTCGAACAGGACCGCAAGCAGAACGAGCGCTCCATCGCGGACACCGAGTACCTGACCCGCGAGATCGCCGCCCTGCGCATCGGCCTGGGCGAGGTCGCCACCCGCGACTGGATCCGCTCCGAGCTCCAGGACATGGTCAAGGAGCTGGATGGGCGGCAGAACGGCCACCACGAGCACGCCGTATTCCCGGCAGAACGGTCGCGCGGACGTGACGTAGACGACCGGTGACCGGCATCCCGGGGCGCCCGTGCGGCGCCGTACCATCGTCCTTATGGCTAGCGAAGACGCGGTGCGCGAGGCACTGGCGACGGTGAACGACCCCGAGATCAACCGGCCCATCACCGAGCTCGGGATGGTCAAGTCGGTGGACATCGACGCGGACGGGACGGTCGCGGTCACCGTGTACCTCACGGTCTCCGGCTGCCCGATGCGCGAGACGATCACGCAGCGCGTGACCGAGGCGGTCTCCCGGGTCGAGGGCGTCGCCCGCGTCGACGTCACGCTGGACGTCATGAGCGACGAGCAGCGCAAGGAGCTGGCGAACGCCCTGCGCGGCGGCACCGCCGAGCGCGAGGTCCCCTTCGCCAAGCCCGGCTCGCTCACCCGTGTCTACGCGGTCGCGTCCGGCAAGGGCGGCGTCGGCAAGTCCTCGGTGACGGTGAACCTGGCGGCGGCGATGGCGGCCGACGGGCTGAAGGTCGGTGTCGTCGACGCCGACATCTACGGCCACAGCGTGCCGCGCATGCTCGGCGCGGACGGCCGCCCCACCCAGGTCGAGAACATGATCATGCCGCCGTCGGCCAACGGCGTGAAGGTCATCTCCATCGGCATGTTCACCCCGGGCAACGCCCCGGTGGTGTGGCGCGGCCCGATGCTGCACCGCGCGCTGCAGCAGTTCCTCGCGGACGTGTACTGGGGCGACCTGGACGTCCTGCTGCTGGACCTGCCGCCCGGCACCGGCGACATCGCCATCTCGGTCGCCCAGCTGGTCCCGAACGCGGAGATCCTGGTCGTCACGACGCCTCAGCAGGCGGCGGCCGAGGTCGCCGAGCGGGCCGGCTCCATCGCCGTGCAGACGCACCAGAAGATCGTGGGCGTCGTCGAGAACATGTCCGGCCTGCCCTGCCCGCACTGCGGCGAGATGGTCGACGTCTTCGGCACCGGCGGGGGCGAGACGGTGGCGGACGGCCTGACCCGTACGACGGGTGCGACGGTCCCCGTCCTCGGCGCCATCCCGATCGACGTCCGCCTGCGCGAGGGCGGCGACGAGGGCAGGCCCGTGGTCCTGACCGACCCGGACTCCCCGGCGGGCGCGGCCCTGCGGGGCATCGCGGGCAAACTGGGCGGCCGCCAGCGGGGCCTGTCGGGCATGTCCCTGGGGATCACGCCGAAGAACAAGTTCTGAGACGTGGCCGAGTGCTGAGGCGAAGGGGCGCCGCATCCGCACGGCGCCCCTTCGTCATGCGTACGCCTTGATGTCCTTGATCACGGCGAAGGCGAGGCCGTAGGCGCTCATGCCTCTTCCGTACGCGCCCAGGTGCACCCCTTCCGGCGTGGATCCGGCGAGGACCCAGCCGAACTCGGACTCCCGGTAGTGGAACGGCGTGGGAACGCCGTCCACCGGCAGGGAGAGCGTCGACCACTCGGAGCCCGACAGGTCGTCGGCCAGCGCCCACGCCGTCTCCGTCTGCTGCTCCAGCCAGTCGTCCCGCAGGGAGTGGTCCATCTGGCCGGGCCAGGTGAAGGACAGCAGCCCCACACCGGCCAGCCAGGCCGCCGAGGAGACCGACGTGGCCTCCAGCAGCCCCGTGCCGTCGGCGCTGCGCCGTACGGGGCTCGCCGCGACGGTCACCACCACCGCGAACTTCTCCCGCGGCTCGTCGGGCGAGCCGACCGCGAACTCGTTCTTCACGGAGGGCTCGTCGCCGTGCCCGATCGAACCGTGCTCGACGGCGCCGTCGGCCGCCGTCCCGACCTGCATCAGCCAGCGCGGACCCGTGAACGCCTCATCGAGGCCGTACCACGGGAAGGGCGCCAGCAGGTAGCCGTCGACGGTGCGCCGGGCCGCGGGGAACTGTTGTCCACCCTCCGTCCCCGGCGCCTGCGCGACTGCCTGACTCGTCGTCTCCATGTGCCCGGACGCCTCCTCGTTCTCGTCGGACCGGAGCGGCCCGCCCCCCTTCGGGCGGCTTTACTCCTCGAAGTACGGTCCGCACAACAACTCGGCAGCATAGCCACCCCACTCCGGACAGCACGGAAATCGCCCGGCGCGTGGGTCGCGCCGAGGGGCGGGTTCCGGCCGCGCGCGGCCACCGCCGGGTATGAAACGCATCACGTACGGCGCATGCGGGCACGTGCGTGAACAGCACCGGAGTACGGCCGGACGTGCCTCGGCGGTGCGGGCGTACGGCTCAGGTGGCGTCCGCGTCGAAGGGCGGGCGCTCGTCCTCGTCGGGCTTCTTCGTCATGTCGACGCGGCCGCCGGAGGAGGACGAGGAGCCGGAGGACGAGGACGGCGCATCGGTCTCGCGGCCGTGCACCGCGTCCGTGACCTCGGCCATCTCCTTCTTCAGGTCGAAGCCGTTGCGGATCTCCTTGAGCCCCAGCTCGTCGCTGTCCATCTGCTTGCGGATGAACGCCTTGGGGTTGAGGTCCTCGAACTCGAAGTCCTTGAACTCCGGGCCGAGCTCCGACCGGATGTCCTGCTTGGCGCTCTCCGAGAACTCCCGGATCTTGCGGATCGTCCGCGTCACGTCCTGGATGAACTTCGGGAGCTTGTCCGGACCGAAGACGAGCACGCCAAGGACAACGAGCGTCACCAGCTCGAGCGGTCCTATGTCATTGAACACCTGAAGCTCCTTGCGAGTCCCTCGGTCCTCGGCCCTCGGTGGTCTGTGCGGGTCTTCCGTGGTCCGGGCCGGATCCACGGTACCCGGCGTTCCCGTACGACCGGTACTGTCCCGGGCGTTCCGAGTGCGCTCGCGTGCGCGGTTTGGGGGGTTGTTTGCCTTGTGGGGCCCCGGATGGCGGGGCGGCCGGGGGACCGCGCCGTGACGGCCCGTGCGTCCTGACCGCGAGTTGTCACACTCAGCTCTTACCCACGGCCCTCGCGCCCCGGTCCCGTACCCGGCCCTCAGCCGCCCCCGGAGGAACCGAGCACCAGCGAGATCTTCCTCTCCTTGCCGTCGCGCCGCACGGTCAGCTCCAGGCGGTCGCCGGGGCGGTGGGCACGGGTCTTGACGATCAGTTCCTCGCCGGAGTGCACGCGCTGGCCGTCCACCGCGGTGATGACGTCGCCCGCCTCGATGCCCGCCCTGTCGCCGGGGCCGCCGCGCGTGACGGCGGGACCGCCGCTCTCGGCCTTCACCCCGACACGCGCGCCGTCGCCGGTGTAGCCCATGTCGAGGGTGACGCCGATGACCGGGTGGGTCGCCTTGCCGGTGTTGATCAGTTCCTCGGCGACGCGCTTGGCCTGGTTGACCGGGATGGCGAAGCCGAGACCGATGGACCCGGCCTGTCCGCCGCCCGCGTCCGAGCCGTCGTCGGCGGACCGGATGGCGGAGTTGATGCCGATGACCCGGGCCCGGGTGTCGAGCAGCGGCCCGCCGGAGTTGCCGGGGTTGATCGGCGCGTCGGTCTGGAGGGCGTCGACGTAGGAGACGTCGCTGCCGTCGGAGCTGTCGCCGCCGGCCGTGATCGGCCGCTCCTTGGCGCTGATGATCCCGGAGGTCACGGTGCCCTCCAGGTCGAAGGGGGCGCCGATGGCGACGACGGGGTCGCCGACCTGGACGTTGTCGGAGTTGCCCAGGGGCATGGGCTTCAGCCCGCGTACGCCTCCGACCTTGACCACGGCGAGGTCGTAGCCGCTGTCCCGGCCGACGACGGTCGCCTTGGCCGTGTCCCCGCTGTTGAAGGTCACCGATATCCGGCCGGCGGAGCCGTCGGCCGGTTCGACGACGTGGTTGTTGGTGAGGATGTGGCCCTGCGCGTCGAGCACGAAGCCCGTCCCGGTGCCGGACTCCTCGGCGCCGGACACATGCAGGGTGACCACGCTGGGCAGTGCCCGCGCGGCGATCCCGGCGACGCTGTCCGGTGCCCGCCCCGCGGGCTCCTTGCCCGCCTGCGGCAGCTCCACGGCCCCTATGCCGCCGTTGCGCTCCAGGTAGGACCCGAGGACGCCGCCGACGCCGCCGGACACCAGCGCGAGGGCCACGGCGCCGCCGATGAGGGCCCGCCGGACCCGCCTGCGCCGCTTGTCCTTGTCCTCCACGGCCGCGCCGTGGAGCTGGAGGGGAGCGGACGACCAGGGGTCGTAGTGGCGCCAGGGCGTGGCGGGGTGGGCCGGAGCCGGGGCTCCGGGGGCGGGAGCCCCGGGAGCGGGCGGGGTGTGGGTCTGCGGCGGCGCGGGAGCCGGCGCCGGCGCGCCGGGCGACGGCGGCGGCGCGGGCACGGGCGACGGCGCCGGTATCGCGGTGTCCTGTGCGGGGGTGCCCGCCGCCGGGTGCTGCACGGGCGGGGCGGGCGCCCAGGGGCCCGGTTCGCCGTACGGCGGGGTGCTGTAGGGGTCGGGATCGTGCAGCGGCCCGGGGCGCTCATGGGCGGGCGCCGCAGCGGGAGCGTCCTGCTCGACGTCGCCCTCGCCCCCAAAGACGCCGCCGGCCACGTCCTCGGGACGCCTCAGCTCGAAGTCGCCGCCGGGCGGGGCCGCGGCAGCCGCGCCGTCGGCGACGGCCTCGCGGCCGGTGTCGGCCGGCCGGGCCAGTTCGAAGTCTCCGTCGGGCAGGGGGGTACGCCCGCCGCCGGCCGCCTCCGGCCCGCTCAGCTCGTGGTCACCGCCGGCGGGCGGGGCTGCCGCCGCCTCCCCCACGGAATCCTGCCGGCGGGGCAGACCCCACCGCCTCGGCTTCGCGGGCTTCCCCTCGTTCATGCGCTCCCCACAGCCGGCCACCGCACCGCACCGCTCGTCGGGCATGGCCTCGGTTGTCCACTCCGCGCACGGCTTGCTGCCATGGACGCGGTCCACCCTGGATTCAACCAGGTTCGCGGGCCGTGCCGCAGAGACCGGTCAGCGCGTGGTGCGGGGGGAGGCGGAAGGGGAGGAGGAAGCGGACGTCACGTCGGGGACGGGTGCGGCGAGCAGGCCGGGGGACGAGACCTCGGGGGCCTTGGACCACGAGGTCGGGGTGAAGGGCGGGGGCGCCTCGAGCGGCCGTATCAGCGGGGACATCACGGCGGCGCCGGCCATCACGGGAGTGGTCAGCGTGTGCATGGTCTGCTGCCGGGCCCGCAGCGCGCCCGTCTGGTCCGCCGCGCCGGGCAGCAGCGGTGCGGAGACCGAGGTCGGGGCCGCCACCGCCACGCCGTTCAGCGACTGCCGGCCCTGTGCGAGCAGCGGGGTGCCGCCACGGCGCCGCTGGTTCTCGGGGGCCGTCGCGGCGCCCGTCCCCTGGGTGCGCGCCGGGGTCACGTTGCTCCCCGCGCCGCGGGCGTCCGCGGTGTCGGTGGGCGTGCCCGCCGTGACGCCGCCCAGCGCGATCGCGGCGAGCGAGACGGCGCCCGCGGCGACGAACGCGAACCGCATCCCGCGCGACGCAGAGCGCTCGGGCTCATGACGGCTGACGTCGTGGATACGGAAGCCGCGGTCGGCGGCGGGCGGCAGTGCCGGAGCGTGCGCGGACGCGGCGGGGACGTAGCCGAACTCGAAGCTCTCGCCCCGCTTCAGGCCGAAGACCCCGGTGACGCCAGGCCGTCCGGGCAGTCCGCCGGGGAGTCCTCCCCCACCGAACGGCGAGCCACCGCCGTCCGGGTCACCTCCCCCGGGAAGCCCCTGAAGGCGGGCCAGGAAACTCTCGGAGGGGGGCGGCGGGGCCGCCTCGGCGAAGACGTTCTTCAGCTGTCGCTGCGCCTCCGCCTCCGCCTTGCACCTGCCGCAGGTGGCCAGGTGGGCGAGGACGCGCTCACGCGTGTCATGACCGAGCTCTCCGTCCACCAGGGCGGAGAGTCGGTCTCCCAGATGCTGTTCGGCCAGCCGCCTCTCGGCGGGGCTTGGTCGTGATGCGCTCACGCGGTCGCGCCCCCTCCTCCCAGCGCGGGCACACGGGCGAAGGAGCGCCGCTCCTTCGCCCGGGCCTGGGGCGCACGGTGCGCGAGGGCCTTGCGCAGCTGTGAACGGCCGCGGTGGATGCGGGAGCGGACCGTGCCGAGCTTGACGCCGAGGGTCGCGGCGATCTCCTCGTACGACAGTCCTTCGATGTCGCAGAGCACGACCGCGGCGCGGAACTCGGGCGCGAGGGTGTCGAGGGCCTGCTGGACGTCGGCGTCGAAGTGCGCGTCGTTGAAGACCTGCTGCGGCGACGGCTCGCGGCTGGGCAGCCGCTCCGCGGCGTCCTCGCCCAGCGCGTCGAAGCGGATGCGCTGCTTGCGGCGGACCATGTCCAGGAAGAGGTTGGTGGTGATGCGGTGCAGCCAGCCCTCGAAGGTGCCCGGCGTGTACGTCGACAGGGAGCGGAAGACACGGACGAAGACCTCCTGGGTGAGGTCCTCGGCGTCGTGCTGGTTACCGGTCAGGCGGTAGGCCAGCCGGTAGACGCGGCCGCTGTGGGTGCTGACGATCTCCTCCCAGGTGGGCGGAGTCCACGCCTGCCCGTCCGCGTCGGTGGAGAAGGTCGCGGTCTGGGCCTGGTCAGCGGCGTGGCTGGGGTCAGCAGCGGTGTCGTTCACGGATTTCGGCCTGCCCGCTGATCCGAGGAAGCGCCGCAGCACTCCCGCCCGGTCCTCGGACGCAGCCGCACCTCCCCTGTCGGCTCTGGTGGTGTCCAGTGGAGCCCCTACCATAGCCACCTCGCCCGTTAGCTCCGGATAAGCGGTTTTACGAGAATTTGATCGGGGCCGCCACCCCTCGGACCCCTGCGTCCGCAGGTGCTCCGGGGCCTTCCCCTCATCGTGATCCAACTGTGTCCCCCCGGCGTCGTCCCTACCCCTCTTAACGCCCGGTCCCATCTGCGGGTTCCCGGGCGCAACGGATACAGTCACGCCGAGGCAACCACGGGGACAGGAGAGGGCCATTACCGGCAACCGGCAGACGAGCTGGGCGTTCGCCGACGCCTACGTCGCCGAGGACGAGGTGCTGCGCTGGGCCCGCGACCGGGCCCGTGAGGCAGGGCTGCGCTCGGTGGCGCCCGGCACGGGCTTCGCGCTGCGGTTGCTGGCGGCCTCCGTCGACGCCAAGGCGGTCGCCGAGATCGGCACCGGTACCGGCGTCTCCGGCATCCATCTGCTGCACGGGATGCGCCCGGACGGGGTGCTGACCACGGTGGATCCCGAGCCGGAGCACCAGCAGTTCGCCCGCCAGGCCTTCCGCGCCTGCGGTTTCGCCAGCAATCGTGCCCGTTTCATCCCGGGCCGCGCCCTGGACGTCCTGCCCCGGCTCGCGGACGCCGGCTACGACCTCGTCTTCTGCGACGGCGACCGGCAGGAGGTCATGGAGTACCTCGCTGAATCGTTGCGCCTGCTGCGCCCGGGGGGCCTCGTCGTCTTCGAGGGGGTCTTCGCGAACGGCCGCACGGTGGGCTCCGGACCGCAGCCGTCGGAGGTGCTGCGGCTGCGGGAACTGCTGCGAGCGGTGCGCGAGAGCCAGGAGCTGCTGCCGTCCCTGCTGCCGGTGGGCGACGGTCTGCTGTGCGCGGTCAAACGGCCGGCACAGGACCTGTGAGCCGCCCGGCGAGCGGATGCCGGACCCGGCGAGACAGCCGCCCCGGCACCACGTGGGTGCCGGGGCGGCCGAAGGGGTATGGTCGCTGCCGCGTCAGCCGACGACCTTCTTGAGGGCGTCGCCGAGCGCGTCGGCCTCGTCAGGGGTCAGCTCGACGACGAGCCGACCGCCGCCTTCGAGCGGAACGCGCATGACGATGCCCCGCCCCTCCTTGGTCACCTCGAGCGGGCCATCGCCCGTCCGCGGCTTCATGGCCGCCATGCTCGTTCCCCTTCCTGAAACCAGCTCATCGTCAAAGCCGACGGCCCGGGAGGGCACGCGCGGGCCACAGCGTGGGACTGGGACACGCGACACCGGCATCGAACACATTGCTTCCAAGCCATTATCCCGCATCTCAGGACCCGATGACCAACATCAGTCGGCATCGCTTGGGCAACGCGCGCGAGCAAAACCACTCAATTCGGCGATCCGACTGCGATACTGCGCCACCCCGTCGACTTCCGCCGTCCGGAAATCGACGGGAATTCTTTGACGCAGGTCACACGTCCGCTCCGGTGTCTCTCCGCCATGCTGTCCTACGGACAGGGGCGTACCGGCCGGTACGCCTGAACCGCGACAGCGGAGGGGACACACCATGGCCGACACCGTGCTCTACGAGGTGAGCGACGGGCTCGCGACGATCACGCTCAACCGCCCCGAGGCGATGAACGCGCTGAACGTCGCGGCCAAGGTCGCCCTGCGGGAGGCGGTCCGCTCCGCGGCCGAGGACGAGGCGGTACGCGCGGTGCTGCTGACCGCCGCCGGCGACCGGGCGTTCTGCGTGGGGCAGGACCTCAAGGAGCACATCGGGCTGCTGCTGCAGGACCGGGAGACGGGCTCCGGGCAGACGATGAGCACGGTGAAGGAGCACTACAACCCGATCGTGCGGGCGCTCGCCGGGATGCCGAAGCCCGTGGTGGCCGGGGTGAACGGGGTCGCGGCCGGCGCCGGGTTCGGCTTCGCCCTGGCCGCCGACTACCGGATCGTGGCCGACACCGCCGCCTTCAACACGTCGTTCGCCGGGGTGGCCCTGACGGCCGACTCGGGCGTCTCGTGGACGCTGCCGCGGGTGGTGGGCCCCGGCCGCGCCGCCGACCTGCTGCTCTTCCCGCGCAGCATCAAGGCCCAGGAGGCGTACGAACTCGGCGTCGCGAACCGTCTGGTGCCGGCCGCCGCGCTGCGGGCCGAGGCGGAGAAGGTGGCGCGGGCGCTGGCCGAGGGGCCGACGGTCGCGTACGGGGCGATCAAGGAGGCGGTGGCCTACGGGCTGTCGCACTCCCTGTCCGAGACGCTGGACAAGGAGGACGAGCTGCAGACGCGGGCGGGGTCCTCCGAGGACCACGCGATCGCCGTGCGGGCCTTCGTCGACAAGGAGAAGCCGAAGTATCTGGGGCGGTGAGCGCCGACGCGGGGTGCGGGTGCGTGGGGTGCGGGTGCGTGGAGGCCGGTCGCGCGGTTCCCCGCGCCCCTCAGGGCCTGCTCCGCGCGACGCACGTCTGCAAGTGGTCGTCCACCAATCCGCACGCCTGCATGAGGGCGTATGCCGTCGTCGGCCCCACGAACCGCAGGCCCTTCTTCTTCAGGGCCTTGGACAGGGCCGTCGACTCGGGTGTGACCGCGGGGACGTCGGCGAGGGTCCTGGGGGCCGGGCGGCCGGGCGCCGGGGCGTGCGACCAGATCAGCTCGTCCAGCTCGCCGGGCGCCCAGCCGGCGAGCGCGCGGGCGTTGGCGAGGGTCGCGTCGATCTTGGCGCGATTGCGGATGATGCCCGCGTCCGCGAGCAGGCGCTCGCGGTCCTCGTCGGTGAAGGCGGCGACCTTCTCGATCCTGAACTCGGCGAAGGCGGCGCGGAAGCCGGGGCGGCGGCGCAGGATCGTGATCCAGGACAGGCCGGACTGGAAGGCCTCCAGGCTCAGGCGCTCGTACAGGGCGTCGTCGCCGTGGACCGGTCGGCCCCACTCCTCGTCGTGGTACGCCACGTAGTCCTCGGTGGACAGCGCCCAGGGGCAGCGCAGGGCGCCGTCCGGACCCGCGATGGCGGTGCCCTCGCTCACCGCTGCTCCTCCTGGCCGTGGTCCGGCTTGTGCATGGAGACGTGGTGGGCGGCGGCCCGGGCGCCCGCCAGCGCGGACTCCAGGTCGGCGATGCGGGCGTCGCGCTCGGCGAGCTCGGCGCCGAGGCGGCTGAGGGCGTCGTCGACGTCCGACATGCGGTAGCCGCGGGCGGCGAGCGGGAAGCGCAGGGCGTCCACGTCGGCGCGCCCGACCGGGCGGTCCGGCGGCAGCGGGTCCTGCAGCCGCTCGGGCGCCACCTCGGGCAGCGGGCCCTGGCCTTCGCCGCCGCCCACCACGGCGAGGGTCACCGCGGCGACCACGACGGCGAGAGCGACGACCAGGAACAAGAACATAACCATCGCTGTGGTCCCCACGCTCGATGCTCGGAAAGCGGAAAGTGTCAGGGTCCGATCGTGCCATGCGCCTGCGACAGTTAGGGTCGCAGGCGGCCGAAAGGCCACCACACCCAGGACGTACCAGGAGAGGTCACAGGGGATGCTCAGGCTGGGCAGGCGTGCGTTCGGTCCCCACGAGCCGGTGATCATGGCGATCGTGAACCGGACCCCGGACTCCTTCTACGACCAGGGGGCGACCTTCCGCGACGAACCCGCCCTCGCGCGCGTGGAGCAGGCCGTGGCCGAGGGCGCCGCCATCATCGACGTCGGCGGGGTCAAGGCCGGCCCCGGCGAGGAGGTGACCGCGGCGGAGGAGGCGCGGCGGACGGTGGGCTTCGTCGCGGAGGTGCGGCGGCGCTTCCCGGACGTCGTCATCAGCGTGGACACCTGGCGGGCCGAGGTCGGCGAGGCGGTGTGCGCGGCCGGGGCCGACCTGCTGAACGACGCCTGGGGCGGTGTCGACCCCGAGCTCGCGCGGGTCGCGGCCCGCCACGGCGCCGGGCTGGTGTGCACGCACGCGGGCCGGGCCGAGCCGCGGACCCGGCCGCACCGGGTGACGTACGACGACGTCATGGCGGACATCCTGGAGGTGACGCTCGGGCTGGCCGAGCGGGCCGTGGCGCTGGGCGTGCCCCGGGAGTCCGTGCTGATCGACCCCGGCCACGACTTCGGGAAGAACACCCGGCACAGCCTGGAGGCGACGAGGCGGCTGGGCGAGATGGTCGCGACGGGGTGGCCGGTGCTGGTGTCCCTGTCCAACAAGGACTTCGTGGGCGAGACCCTGGACAAGCCGGTCAAGGAGCGGGTGGTGGGGACCCTCGCGACCACCGCCGTCTCGGCGTGGCTCGGGGCGCAGGTCTACCGCGTGCACGAGGTCGCCGAGACCCGGCAGGTGCTGGACATGGTGGCGGCGATCGCGGGCCACCGGCCCCCGGCGGTCGCCCGCCGGGGACTGGCGTAGGGCGTGGTCAGCGGGCGGCTTCCTTGGAGACCAGGGCGACCGCCTCCTCCACGTCGTCCGTGACGTGGAACAGCAGCAGGTCCTTCTCCGCCGCCTTGCCCTGCGCGACCAGGGTGTTCTTCAGCCAGTCGACCAGTCCGCCCCAGTACTCGCCGCCGAACAGGACGATCGGGAAGCGGGTGACCTTCTGCGTCTGGACCAGGGTCAGCGCCTCGAAGAGCTCGTCGAGGGTGCCGAGGCCGCCGGGGAGGACCACGAAGCCCTGCGCGTACTTGACGAACATCATCTTGCGGACGAAGAAGTAGCGGAAGTTCAGGCCGATGTCGACGTAGGGGTTGAGTCCCTGTTCGAAGGGGAGCTCGATGCCGAGGCCGACCGAGATGCCCTTCGCCTCGCAGGCGCCCCGGTTGGCCGCCTCCATGGCGCCGGGACCGCCGCCGGTGATCACCGCCCAGCCGGCCTCCACGAGGCCGCGTCCCAGGCGTACGCCCGCCTCGTACTCCGGCGAGTCCGCCGTGGTGCGCGCCGAGCCGAAGACGCTGATCGCGGGCGGGAGTTCGGCCAGCGTGCCGAATCCCTCGATGAACTCCGACTGGATGCGCAGGACGCGCCAGGGGTCGGTGTGCACCCAGTCCGAGGGGCCTCCGGCGTCGAGCAGCCGCTGGTCCGTCGTGCTCGCCGTGACCTGTCCCCGCCTGCGCAGGACCGGACCCAGACGCTGCTCGTCCGGCGGCACCCTCTTGCCTTCTGGGTTCCCGGTGGCCATGTGCGCTCCCTCCGCTTGCGGGGTGTTTCCACCTCAGCGTAGATCTACGCGGGTTACCGACGGGGGACGCGCGCGTGTCCGGGGTGGAGCCGCCTCGGCACGGCGGTCGCCGCGTCAGGCGGTCAGCCAGGCCCGCAGGCGCTCCTCACCGGCCAGGATCTTCGCCGTTTCGACCCGTTCGTCCCGTTTGTGCGCCAAGTGTGGATTTCCCGGGCCGTAGTTGACCGCGGGGATGCCGAGGGAGGCGAAGCGCGACACGTCCGTCCAGCCGTACTTGGGCCGCGGGGTGCCGCCCACCGCCTCGATGAAGGCCGCCGCGGCCGGGTGGCCCAGGCCCGGCAGGGCGGCGCCGCTGTGGTCGTCCACCACGAACTCCGCCACACCGCAGTCCGCGAAGACCTCACGGACGTGGGCCAGGGCCTCCTCCTCCGTGCGGTCGGGCGCATAGCGGAAGTTGACCGTCACGACGCACTCGTCGGGGATGACGTTGCCCGCCACACCGCCCGAGACGCCCACCGCGTTCAGGCCCTCGCGGTACTCCAGGCCGTCGATCACCGGGTGGCGCGGCACGTACGCCGCGAGGCGGGCCAGGATCGGCGCGGCCGCGTGGATCGCGTTGGAGCCCATCCAGCCGCGCGCCGAGTGCGCCCGCTCCCCCGTGGTCCTCAGCAGCACCCGCAGGGTGCCCTGGCAGCCGCCCTCGACCTCGCCGTCCGACGGCTCCAGCAGCACCGCGAAGTCGCCCTGGAGCCAGTCCGGACGGGCCTCGGCGACGTGCTTGAGGCCGTTGAGCTCCGCCGCCACCTCCTCGTTGTCGTAGAAGACGAAGGTCAGGTCCCGGTTGGGGGCCGGCACCGTCGCCGCGATGCGCAGCTGGACCGCCACTCCCGACTTCATGTCGCACGTGCCGCAGCCCCACAGGACGCCGTCCGCGTCCAGCCGCGAGGGGACGTTGCCGGCGATCGGCACCGTGTCGATGTGCCCCGCCAGGACGACCCGCTCCGGGCGGCCGAGGTCCGTGCGCGCGACGACGTTGTTCCCGTACCGCTCGACCGTCAGGTGGGGAAGGGCGCGCAGGGCCGCCTCGATCGCGTCGGCGAGCGGCTTCTCCGTGCCGCTCTCGGAGGGGAGGTCGACGAGCCGCGCGGTGAGCTCGGCGGCGTCCAGGGTGAGGTCAAGTGCGGTGTCGGCCATGCCGTCGACCCTAACCCGCCACCGCCCGGCCCCACCGCCCCCATCGGGCGCATGGGCCACGACGGCCTCCGCTACCTTGTACGGCGTGCCAGAGCCGTCCGCCTCCCCCAAACGCCGTGGCCGCCTCCTCCGGTTCGGAGCGGCCCTCGTGGTCCTCCTCGCCCTCGCGGGCTACCTCGCGGTGCAGTACGTCACCGGGGGCCGGGGGGCGCCCGGCTGCCGGGTCGTCTCCGGCGGGGACGACAAGGCGGCCTACGACCTCACCCCGGAACAGGCGGTGAACGCGGCGACCATCGCCGCCGTGGGGACCGGGCGCCGCATGCCCGAGCGGGCGGTGACCATCGCGCTGGCCACCGCGCTGCAGGAGTCGGGCCTGCGCAACATCGAGCACGGCGACCGCGATTCGCTCGGGCTGTTCCAGCAGCGGCCCTCGCAGGGCTGGGGCACCGAGCAGCAGATCCTCGACCCGACGTACGCGGCGGGCGTCTTCTACCAGCACCTGGCCGAGGTGCACGACTACGCCAAGCTGCCGCTGACGGTGGCCGCGCAGCGCGTGCAGCGCAGCGGCTTCCCGGAGGCCTACGCCAAGCACGAGCCGGACGCCGAGCTGCTCTCCGCCGCCCTCACCGGCCACTCGGCCGCCACGCTGACCTGCGACGGCCGCCCGGCCGCGACGCCGGCGACGGGCCCGGACGGGGTACGGGCCGCGCTGGTACGGGACTTCGGGCGGGACGCGCTCCAGCCGGCCGCCGTCGAGGTGGGCGCCGCCTCCACGCCCGCGCCCGCCTCGACCCCGGGCGCGCGGACCGTCACGCTCCCCGTCGACACGGACACGAGCCCCGCCAAGGGGCGCGGCGCCCGGCAGCGCGGCTGGCAGCTCGCCCACTGGGCCGTGGCCAACTCCTCGGCGCTGCACATCGAGCGGGTCCAGTACGGCGGCCGGGAGTGGATCGCCGGGAACACCGACAGCCGGTGGCGCACGGTCGCCGCCGGGAGCGGTGCCGGCGGGGCCCGGCAGGGCTCGGGCGCGGTGCGCATCGTCACTGCGCAGTAGTACGGTCCGTCACCCGCACGGGTTAGGCGGGGCGGATGCGGCCTCTGAAGTGGGCAGGTTTTCGCGCCCTCACCCTCGGCACCGTAGAAGCCCTTGAAAACAAAGGGACGTAAGGATTCCGCAGACTTTCGCACCGCGCGTATTTTGCCCCTTTTTATCCGCAGCCGATAATGCGACGCATTGCCAACTCTTTACGTTGGGGCGCCGCAACCTTCGCGACCTTCGAGCGGTAACCACTGCGTCCGAGACCGGACGATCAACCTCCATCGAAGGAGCACCATGTCCCTCCCCCTGACCCGTCGGATCGCCCGTGCCGCGCTGCTCGTCGCAGCGGGGACGGCTGCCGGGGTCGGCGCGGCCGGCGCGGCGAGTGCGGCAAGCGCGGCCCCCCAGCTCCCCGCCACCCCGAACGTCGGTGGCCTGACCGCGCTGGACGGGGCGAGCGTCGGCAGCACCGTCGACGGCGCGGCGCAGAACGTCACCGGGATCGCGGGCGACGCGGGCGCCAACGCCGTGAAGAAGGCGGTGCCGAACGCGGGCAAGACCGGTGGCAGCGTGGCCAAGAAGGCGGCCCCGGCCGCGCAGAAGGCGGCGGGCAGCGCGGCCGGCTCCGTCGGCGAGATCGTCGGTGTCACCGCGCAGTCGGCCACCAAGGACGGTGGCCTGCCGACCGACTCGCTGACCAAGGGCGGCCTGCCGGCTCCCGCCACCCTGCCGGTGAAGGGCCTGCCGATCGGCGGCTGACACTCCGTACGGCGAAGGGGCCCGGGATCTCTCCCGGGCCCCTTCGCCGTGCCTGCGGCCGCCGCGGACCGCGCCGGCGTCACAGACGCCCGGCTGCCGCCCGTACCCGCTCGTCCGTCGCCGTCAGCGCCACACGGACGAACCGCTCGCCCGCCGGGCCGTAGAAGTCGCCCGGCGCGACCAGGATGCCGAGCCCGGCCAGGTGGGCCACGGTGTCCCAGCAGGACTCGTCCCGCGTCGCCCACAGGTAGAGGCTCGCCTCGCTGTGCTCGATGCGGAATCCGTGCCCCTCCAGCGCCGCGCGCAGCGCCGTACGGCGGGCCGCGTACCGCTCCCGCTGCTCGCGGACGTGGCTGTCGTCGCCCAGGGCCGCCACCACGGCCGCCTGCGTGGGCGCCGGCGTCATCATGCCGCCGTGCTTGCGGATCTCCAGCAGCGGGCCCAGGACGGCCGGGTCGCCGGCCAGGAAGGCCGCGCGGTAGCCCGCGAGGTTGGACCGCTTGGAGAGGGAGTGGACGGCCACGACGCCCTCGAGGGAGCCGCCGTTGACGTCCGGGTGCAGCACCGAGACGGGGTCGGCCTCCCAGCCGAGCTCCAGGTAGCACTCGTCGGAGACGACCAGGACGCCGTGGTCACGGGCCCAGGCGACGATCCGGGCCAGCTCCTCCTTCGGCAGGACCCTGCCGGTGGGGTTGGAGGGCGAGTTGAGCCAGAGGAGCCTCAGCCCCTCGGGGTCGAGCTCGGTCGGGTCGTCGTAGGCCTCGTACGCGGCGCGGGCCAGGCGGGCGCCGACCTCGTACGTCGGGTACGCCAGCCGCGGGTGGGCGACCCGGTCGCCGGGGCCGAGGCCCAGCTGTGTCGGGAGCCAGGCGACGAGCTCCTTGGAGCCGACGACGGGCAGGACGTGCCGGTGGGTGATCCCGCGGGCGCCGAGCCGTCGCTCCACCCAGCCGGTGATCGCGTCGCGCAGCGCCGGGGTGCCCCAGACCGTCGGGTAGCCCGGGGAGTCCGCCGCGTCGATCAGGGCCTTCTGGACCAGGTCGGGAACGGGGTCGACCGGGGTGCCCACGGAGAGGTCGACGATGCCGTCCGGGTGCGCGGCGGCCGTCTTCTTGTACGGCTCCAGCTTGTCCCAGGGGAAGGTGGGCAGGCGTTCGGAGACTGCGGACACGGGATCTGGCTCACTTTCTGGTACGGCAACCGGCCCCGGCACGGCAAACGCCCCGGTCCCGCACGGCGATCGGGGCGATGTGGCCGTACGGGACCGAGGCGGCACGGTGTGCGGGCCGCCTGCTGGTTACTCGGCCTGCGGCGGCAGCGCGGCGATGAAGGGGTGGTCCCGCTCGATCAGGCCCAGCTTGCTGGCGCCGCCGGGGGAGCCGAGCTCGTCGAAGAACTCGACGTTCGCCTTGTAGTAGTCCTTCCACTCCTCCGGAGTGTCGTCCTCGTAGAAGATCGCCTCGACCGGGCAGACCGGCTCACAGGCACCGCAGTCGACGCATTCGTCCGGGTGGATGTACAAGGACCGCTGGCCCTCGTAGATGCAGTCGACCGGGCACTCCTCGATGCACGCCTTGTCCTTGACGTCGACACAAGGCTGCGCGATGACGTAGGTCACGCTGTCGTTCCTCCTCGATTGGGCGCTGGCGGGCCTCCGTAGGCTCCGCCGCCTGGCGCGCGGGAGCGCGGCGTCGTCGATGCCCGCCCCTAGTATCTCCGTTCCTGGGCATGATCCGAACAGGAGGGGTGAACCGACCTGTGGAAATCTCGGCCAAAGGACGTCTCGAGGTCCGCATCACCGCTGCTGACGTGGGGAAACGGGTCTCGATCCGGTGCCTGACCGAATCATCGATCCCGGAGGAGAAGTTCACCGACACGGTGGGTGTTCTCACATCATGGGACGACGGTGTGCTGCTGATCACACGGAAGGACGGCGAAAGCGTCCGCATCGCGGAATCCGCGCTGGTCGCGGGGAAGACCGTGCCCCCGGCCCCGGCGCGGCGCCGCGGGCCCGCCGCCCCCTACGAGGAGCTCGCCCGGGTCCTCGCGCGCGCGTGGCGGCCGGTGGAGAGCGAGCGGCTCGGTGAGTGGGAGCTGCGGGCCGCGTCCGGGTTCACCCGGCGCGCCAATTCCGTGCTGCCGCTGGGCGACCCCGGGCTGCCGCTCGACGCGGCGCTGAGCGCCGTACGGCGCTGGTACGGCGAGCGCGGGCTGCCCGCCTACGTCCAGACCGCCACCGGCGCCGAGGGCACGCAGGAGCCGCTGTGCGCGGAGCTGGAGCGACGCGGGTGGGTGCGCGAGGTGAGCGCGGAGGTGTGGACCGGGGCGCTCGCGCCGGTCGCCGACCGGGCGGAGGGAGCGGACGTCACGCTGTCCCGGGACGCCGACGAGGGGTGGCTCGCGCGCTATGGGCGCAAGGGCGTGAGCGAGGTGGCGCTGAGGGTGCTCGCAGGCGGCTCGCCCGGTCCGGGCGGGGCCGGGAGCGGGGGAGGTCCGTCGGTGTGGTTCGCGTCGGTCCCCGGTGACGGCGCCCCCGCCGCGATCGGGCGGTGCGTGGTGGACGGCCGGTGGGCGTCCTTCGCCGCCGTCGAGGTGGACCCCGCGGTCCGGCGCCGCGGCCTCGCCACCACCGTGATGGCGGCGCTGGCCGGGCGGGCGCTGGCCGAGGGCGCCTCGGCCGCCTGCCTCCAGGTCGAGCGGGACAACGCCGGAGCGCGGGCGCTGTACGCCGGGACGGGCTTCGCCGCGCACCACGCGTACCACCACTACCGGGAACCGGCGGCTCCCGGCGGCGAGCAGTACCGATCGCCGTGAGGGGGCACGAGCCTGCTATGCGTCCCCCCTACCCCCCTCCGCCCGAGCGGTCCGCCGAGCTGCGGCGGCGGTTCGCCGAGGAGGCGCGGTCCGAGCGGCCGGACCTCTCGCAGCTCTGCCTGCTGGTGGGCGCGGAGGCGGACGGGGCGCTGGACGAGGCGGGCATCGACGCCGCGCAGATGGAGCTGGACCGGCTGGCGGGGCAGCTGCCGTTCCGGCCCGGCGGCCCGATGTCCTGGGCGACGGCGCTGCACCATCTGCTGGGCGCGCGGGAGGGCTTCCGCGGCTCCCCCGCCGACTACCGGCGCCTGGAGTCCTCGCTGCTGCACGAGGTGCTGCGGCGACAGCGCGGGCTGCCGATCCTGCTGTCGGTGGTGTGGGTGGAGGTCGCGCGGCGGGCGGGGGCTCCGGTCTACGGGGTCGCCCTGCCGGGGCACTTCGTGGTCGGCTTCGGCCCCGAGGACGCGCAGGTCCTCGTCGATCCCTTCGCCGGGGGCCGGGTGCTGACCGGCGGCGACGCGGAGGTGCTGGTGGCCGGGGCGACGGGAGCGCCGCTGGACCGGTCGATGCTGGTGCCCGCGGCGCCCTTGGAGGTGGTGTCGCGCATCCTGAACAACGTCCGCGCGTGGGCGGCCGCCCGTCCGGAGCGGTCGGACGTGGCGCTGTGGGCGGTGGAGTTGTCGCTGCTGCTGCCCTCGCATCCGGCGCGGCTGCGCTACGAGCGGGCCCATCTGCTGGTGCAGCGGGGCGATTTCGTGCGGGGGGCCGCCGAGCTGGAGGCGTACGCCGAGGTGGTGGCCGCGGCCGACGAGGCCGCGGCGGAGCGGGTGCGGGGGCAGGCGCGGGTGGCTCGCGCGATGCTGAACTGAGCGCGCCGCCTCGCCACGGGGGTTCGCGCGGCGGGGCGAGTGCGGGTGCGTCGTGGCGCGTCGCGCAGTTCCCGGCGCCCCTGGAGGTGCGTACCGGGACGGAGCTTCAGAGCCAGCCCTTCTCCCGTGCCGTGCGCACCGCCTCCGCCCGGTTTCTGACCGCCAGCTTCTGGATCGCCGTCGAGAGGTAGTTGCGGACCGTGCCCTGGGAGAGGTGGAGGGCCGCCGCGAGTTCGGCGTTGGTGGAGCCGTCGGCCGCCGCGCGGAGGATCTCGCGTTCGCGGTCGGTGAGGGGGTTGGCACCCTCCGCGAGGGCCGCCGCGGCCAGCGTGGGGTCGATGACCCGCTCGCCCGCCAGCACCTTGCGCACCGCTTCGGCGAGCTGGGCGGCCGGGGCGTCCTTGACCAGGAAGGCGTCGGCGCCCGCCTCCATGGCGCTGCGGAGGTAGCCGGGGCGGCCGAAGGTGGTGAGGACGACCAGTTTCACCGCGGGCAGCGCCCGGCGGACCTGGGCCGCCGCCTCGATGCCGGTGCTGCCCGGCATCTCGATGTCCAGCAGGGCCACGTCCACGCCGTGCTCGCGCACGGCCGCCAGCACCGCGTCACCGCGCGCCACCTGGGCCACGACCTCGATGTCCTCCTCGAGTCCGAGGAGGGCTGCCAGGGCCTCGCGGACCATCGACTGGTCCTCGGCGAGCAGAACCTTGATCGTAGGGCTCATGCACCGGATCCTACGGCCGGCGGGTTGCCTGCCGGCACGCGGGCGACCAGCCGGAAACCGCGCCCGGCGCGGCCCGCCTCCAGGGTGCCGCCCGCCTTCTCCAGACGCTCGGTCAGACCCGTCAGGCCGTTGCCCGGGTCCTTGCCGGAGCCGCCCGATCCGTCGTCCTCGACGGAGAGTTCGAGCATGTGGCCGTCCAGGGTGTGCCGCTTGAGCACCTCCACGGTGCAGCGCCCGGCGCCGCTGTGCCGTACGACGTTGGTGACCGCCTCGCGCAGCGCCCAGGCCAGGGCCGCCTCGCTCTCCTCGGGGACGCCGTCGAGGTCCGGTTCGCCGGGCACGTCGGCGACGATGCCGGCCGCCGTGAGGGCGACCTGGGCGCCCGCGATCTCCGCGGCCAGGCGCGGGCGGCGGTAGCCGGTGACGGCCTCGCGGACGTCCACCAGGGCCTGCCGGCTGACCTGTTCGATGTCGGCGACCTGCTGGGCCGCCTTGCCGGGGTGGTCGGGGAGCATCCGGCCCGCGAGCTCGCTCTTCAGCGTGATCAGCGACAGCGAGTGGCCCAGCAGGTCGTGCAGGTCGCGGGCGAGGCGCAACCGCTCCTCGTTGGCGGCCAGTTGGGCGACGGTGGCGCGGGCCTTGCGCAACTCGACCGTCGTGCGCACCAGTTGCTTGACGCCGGTCATGGCGAAGCCCAGGAGGACGACCACCAGGACCAGGCTCCAGTCGAACCTGCTCTCGGTCAGGCCCACCGAGACCATCGCGAGGGCGTTCAGCCCGATCGCCCAGTAAGCCGCCCGGATCGGGAGGGTGGCGCCGCAGGCGACGGAGACGTAGACGAACAGGCCGATCCAGGCGTAGCCGAGGGTGAGGCCCAGGACGACGGCGAGCGCGCCGAGGAACACCACCAGGACGGCGACGCTCCGGCCGGTGATCGGACGGCCCATGTTGCGGAAGACCAGCGTCAGGTAGACCGCGGTGAAGGACACCAGGGCCAGCCAGCCGGCCGCCGTCACGGCGGCCGGGTGCGCGCCCGAGGTCAGGTCCTGCACCGGCGCCCCGAGGAAGATCAGCCAGGGCAGGATCCAGACCAGCTTGCGCAGGGCCTCGGCCCGGTCGCGGGGCGGCTGGCCCACCCGGATCGCGTTCTCGGCCCGGCATTCCTCGGGCAGCCCGTCATCCGTCATCGTGCTCACGCCTTCAGCGTGTCCTTCCGGTACAGCCAGGCCGCGCCGCCCGCGAAGAGCAGGAAGAAGACGACGAGGATGGCGACGTCCTCGGTGTGCGGGGCCCGGCTCTGCTCGATGGCCTGCCCGAGAGCAGCGTACGCGTGCGTGGGCAGCCACTTCGCGATGTCCTGGAGCCACTGGGGGAACGTGGTGGAGGGGAACCACAGGCCGCCGAGGATCGACAGGCCGAAGTAGGTGATCATCGTGATCGGGCGGACCGTGTCCCCGGAGGCGATGTAGCCGATGGCGACGCCGAGGGCGGCGAAGACCAGGCTGCCGGCCCAGATCGCGCCGGTGAGCGCGAGCCACTGCCAGGCGTCCAGGCGCACGTCCTTGACGGCGGCTGCGACCAGGAAGACGACCACGATGGAGGGGAGGCTGACCACGGCGGCGCCGGCGGTCTTGGCGAGGACGTAGCCGCGCCCGGGCAGTGTGGTCAGCCGCAGTTGCCGCACCCAGCCGTTCTCGCGCTCCTTGGCGATGCGCTCGCTGTTGCCCATGAGGACGGCGGTCAGGGCGCCGAAGGAGGCCATGGAGACCATGACGTACTTCGCGACGCTCAGGCCGGTGCCCCGGACGTCACCCGTCTGGTTGGCGACGAGCAGGAAGATCACCGACGGGTAGATGACCGAGAAGAACAGGAACTTGCGGTTGCGCAGGGCCCGGGTGAGCTCCAGCTTGATCAGGCTGTTCATGACTGCTTGGACTCCTCGGCGGTGGTGATGGCGACGAAGGCCTGCTCCAGGCCGAGGCCGGCGACTTCGAGGTTGCGGGGGTAGACGCCGAGGCCGTAGAGCGCGTGCACGGTCGCGTCGGCGTCGGTGGACTGCATCCGCACGGTCTGTCCGGAGATGTCGACGGAAGTGAGGAACGGGAGGTCGCGCAGCGGGGCTTCGTCGATCGTCCCCTCCAGGTCGAAGGCCACCCGCCGGGCGCCGGCCTTCGCCTTGATCTCGGCGGCGGTGCCGTCGGCGAGGAGCCGTCCCCGGTGCAGGACGAGCACCCGGTCGGCGATGGCGTCGGCCTCTTCGAGGTAGTGGGTGGCGAACAGCACGGTGCGGCCCTGGTCGGCCTGCTCGCGCATGGTGGCCCAGAAGGCCTGGCGGGCGGAGACGTCCATGCCGGTGGTGGGCTCGTCCAGGACGATCAGGTCGCTGTCGCCCGCGGTGGCGAGGGCGAACCGGACGCGCTGGGCCTGGCCGCCGGAGAGCTTGTTGACCTTGCGGTCGGAGATCTGGGTGATGCCGGCGCGGGCGAGCACGTCGGCCGTCCTGTAGGGCTTCGGGTGCAGGTCGCAGGCGAGCTTCACCAGTTCGGCGACCGTCACCTCGTCCATCAGCCCGCCGCTCTGCAGCATGGCGCCCACCCGTCCGGCCACGATGGCCTCGCGGGGGCTGGTGCCGAAGACGCTGACCGTGCCGCTGTCGGCGTGCCTCAGCCCGAGCAGCAGGTCGAGCGTGGTCGACTTGCCGGCCCCGTTGGGCCCCAGCAGCGCCACGGTCTCCCCCGGGTGCAGCGCGAGCGTCAGCCCGTCCACGGCGCGGACGCTCCCGTACACCTTGCTCACCTGCTCGAACCCGACCACCGGCGCGGTGGTCGCTGTCGCTGTCGTCGTCATGTGATCCATGGTGTCCGCGGGCGGCGGATCACGGCAGTGTCGGCCGTCCGCAGTGCCGGATGACAGATGTCATGCGCCGGGTGTGACCTACGGCGAGAGGGCACCCGGCGCGTGCCGGGTGCCCTCTGCCGCTTGGTGTCGCGCGGTGCGTCAGTTGGGGTTCGTCTTGATGATCCCGACCCGGTTCGACGTGCTCAGCAGGGCCTGACGCAGGGCGCCGTAGACGTCCTGCGGGGTGACGGCCGTCTTCTTGCCGGTGGCGCGGGTGATCAGGACGCCGTCGAACTGGCCGCCGTAGAGCTCCTTGAGCGCGGCGAGGTCCGGCTTGTCGACGAGCTTGCCGTCGACGGCCTGGACCCTGAGGAACTTCCACAGGGACTTCTCCGGGCTCATCGGCAGCGAGACGCCCGTGTCCGTCTTGACCGTGACGAGCCCCGACATGGCGGGCTCGGCGAAGGCCTTCATCTCCCGGTCGACCTCGGCGTTGGAGACCGTCGGCTGCCGGGTCGTCGTGGCGACCTGGACCGCGGGGGCCGAGCCGGTCTCCACCTGGGTGCGGTAGGCCGCCTCCACGGCGTCGGCGGACCGGGTGACGTCGATGCCCTTGCCCGGCTTGCCGTACACCGGCACGGCCTTGCCGGACTTGAACCGGATCGTGCCCTCGACCATCGAGCCGGAGCCGCCCGAGGTGGTCTTCAGGGCGGCGGCCAGCTTCTCCCCGTCGACGGGCATGACCGGGTCGACGACGCGGCGGCCGCCGAAGAGGGAGCCGATGACGGAGACCGGGTTGTAGTCGCTCTTCGCGGCCGCGGCGACCGTGGCCTGCTCGTCGAGCTGGAGGCCGGCCTGGTCGGGCTTGAGCGCGGCCGTCCTGCCGCCGACCGACAGCTTCAGCGGCTTGTTCACATTGCCGCCGAAGGCCTCGTCGAGCTTCTTGACGGCGTCGTCCCGGGTGCCGCCGCCGATGTCCACGCCGAGCACGGTGGTGCCCTTCGGCACGTCGGAGTGGTTCATCAGCAGCCCGGCGCCGTAGCCGAGACCGGCGATGACGACCACGCCGGTGGCGACCAGCACCAGCTTGTTGCGCCCCTTCTTCTTTTTCTTGGGGGCGGAGGCGGGCGGCACGTTCTGTGCCACCGGCTCGGGGAGCTTCGGGGGCGTGTGCGGCAGCGGGCCCTCGTTCGGGGCGCCGGGGCCGAACGGCGAGTTCGAGCCGGGCGGCACGACGGGGATGCCGCTGGTGACAGTCTGTCCGGAGACGTTGTCGGGCGCCGGATACCCCTGCGCACCCGGCTCGGGGGCCGGCTTCTGCGGGGTGAGGATCGCTGTGTCGTCGCTGAGGCCGCCGCCGGGGCCGAGACCGGCGCCGTGCGGGTGCCCTGCGCCCATGGCGCCGGGGGGCGGGGCCAGGTGGCCGTCGCCGGTGACCGGTCCGCCGGTCGGGCCCGCGGGCCCCTGACCGCCGTCCGGACCGCCGCGGCCGTTCGGGCCGTTGAAGCCGCTCGCGCCGCCGGCGACGCCGTAGGGGTCCTGGCCGCCCGGCCCGCCGGGGCCGCGCTCGCCGTCCGCGAAGTACGGCAGGTCGTCACGGCGCGGCTCGCCGCCGGGACGCGCGCCGAGCGGTCCCGCGGCCAGCGCCTCGGTGACGTCGAAGGAACCGGTGCCGCCGCCGTGCCCGGGGGCCACCGGCCCGCCGGTCGCTCCGGGGAGGCCGGCGCCGTTCGTCCCGCCGGGGCGCGAGGCACCCGGCACGCTCATGGAGCCGACGACACCGCCGGGACGGCCGCCGCCCGGACGCGGAGCGCCGGGAGCGGCACCGGCGCCGGGCGCCCCTGCGCCCGCGCCCTGCGTGCCCGGTGCGCCCGAACCGCCCGGCAGTCCGGCGCCGTTGGTCCCCGCGCCGCCCTGACCGCCCTTGGCCGCCCCGGACTTGCGGGGGGCGAACCAGTCGCTGGTCTTCTCCTCGGCGGGCGGCGCGGGCTCGGCGGGGGGCTCGACGGCGCCCATGGGCCGGGGCGCCTGCGGCGGCGGCGGAACCTCGGTCTCCCCGGTCTCCTCCGGGGAGCCTGCGTCCGTGACGGGCGTCCGCACGACGACCGGCGGAATGGGCCGCGACCCGGGGATGTTGATCCGGATCCGGGTCGTCAGCGTGGTCTCGGTCTTGCGCTCCTCCGGCTGCGCGGCCGATCGGCCCGCGTCCGCACCGGCGTCGGAAGCCATGGGCGTCCCGTAAGGCGGCGTGCCCGACGGGTATGCGGCTCCGCCGCGCCCTTCGGGCCCGGAGGACGGAGTGTCAGTTTCACGACTCAAGGCAGGTTCTCCCGGTTGGCTCCGCCGCCCGACACAACCTCACGGGCGGCTCGGCGGCGCGCACCACCATACTGGCCACTTCTGGCGCGTATCCCATGACCGCCGGGGAAACCCACACGGGACTCGCACGCGCGGTTAATGGCGAAGTGGTACGTCACTTGCCAAGTCGGACGTCACGGCCCCCCGGTTGCCACCCCTGACCGAGGGTGGCGCAGATCACAGCCACGGCCATACCGCCGAGGAGGAAGAGGTACGAGCCGCCTCCCGCGCCGAACAGGAAGTCGCCCTCGGGCCTGCTGGCGGTGAGCAGGATGACGGCGATCAGCCAGCCTGCCGCGGGCGCGACCGACCCGCCCCGGCCGCGCGCGGCCAGTCCGCCGCCGAGACAGAGCCCCGCCTCGCCCGCGAGCGCGAGCAGCAGCCCGCCCGGGAACCAGGCGCCCTGCAGCAGCGATCCGGCCACGCCGACGGCGAGGCCGAGCACGAACAGGCCCAGGTACAGCAGGACCCGGCTCGCGGAGGGCGGCCGCAGCGGCTGGGTGAGCAGGGAACCACGCTCGTTCATGACGCCTCCCGCGCGCCGGCGCCGGCGTCGAGCCCGGCGAACAGGTCGCTCTCCCGCGCCGCGCCTCTCTCGCCGCGCACCAACTCGTAGTACTCGGTGGTGAACAGGGGCTGGGCCAGCTCGTTGGAGAGCGCGAACCAGCCGTCCGCGACCTCGATCTGGGTGGCGTGCGCCCGCATCGCGGCGGCCTTGGCGGCGGCGTGCGCGGCGCCGTCGATCTCGGTGGTGACGCGGCCGTCGGGCACGACGCCCGGTACGTCGCCGACGGCGGCGGCGCCGGAGAAGGGCAGAGCGGGCAGTTCCTCCGCGAGCCGGGCGAAGGCCGCCTTCGCCACGGACTCGGGCACCCGGTTCCAGTACACCTTGGGGATGTCCCAGCCCGCCGCGGCGGCCAGTTCGGCGGCGCGCGTGGCGACGCGGTGGGCCTGGATGTGGTCGGGGTGGCCGTAGCCGCCGTGGTCGTCGTAGGTGACCAGGACCTGGGGCCGTACCTCCAGGATCACCTCGACGAGGTGCCCGGCCGCCTCGTCGACGTCCGCCTGCCAGAAGCAGTCCGGGGCGTCGTTGTCGGCCAGCCCCATCATCCCGGAGTCGCGGTAGCGGCCCGGGCCGCCGAGCTGACGGAAGTCCTCGACACCGAGGGCGCCCATGGCCTCGGTGAGCTCGCGCAGCCGGTACTCGCCCAGCGCCGCGCCGGTGAGGTGCCGCAGCCGCGGCGGGATGACCTCGCCGCGTTCGCCGAGGGTGCAGGTGACCAGGGTGACGCGGGCCCCCGCGGCCGCGTAGGCGGCCATGGTCGCGCCGTTGTTGATCGACTCGTCGTCCGGGTGCGCGTGCACCAGCAGCAGACGCCGGGTGGGCAGTTCCGTCATGGAGCCCACCCTACGAGGCCGCGGGACCCGGCCGGCCACCCGCCGACCGCCGATCCTCCATCGGCCGTCGGCGTGGAGGGAGCGACCCTCAGAACTTGATGCTGCCGATCATCCCGGCGATGTTCGTCGTCAGTTCGTTGATGGTGGGCGCGATGGTCGAGGACGCGAGATAGAACCCGAGCAGCATGCACACGATGGCATGCCCCGCCTTCAGTCCTGACTTCTTGATCAGCAGGAAGACGACGATCGCCAGCAGCACCACCGCCGAAATCGAGAGTGCCACGGCGGTTCACCTCCAATGGTCCCAGCAGTGGGGGATCGGACTTGGGGGGCAGATAAATCCACGCAACAACCAGCAGGTTCATACCCACCATGCGCCAGTGATCATAACTATCCGGACGCGCGCATCGATCGGCGCACGGCCGCACAAGGGGGCGCATGGCCAATATGGTCGGAGCATGACGACGAGGTCCGACTCCTTTCCCCGCAGGCACGCACGCACCCAGCGGTTCACGCTCGGCGCGCCGCGCGCTTTCACCGTGGCGCCCGACGGCGCGCGTGTCGTGTTCCTGCGCTCCACCTCCGGCACGGACCGGGCGAGTTCGCTGTGGGTCCTCGACCCGGCACAGGGCCAGGAGCGCGTGGCGGCCGATCCGCGCGCCCTGCTGGGCGGTGCCGACGAGGACCTGCCGCCCGAGGAGCGGGCACGCCGCGAGCGCAGCCGTGAGGGCGGCGCCGGCATCGTCGGCTACGCCACCGACGCGACCGTGGAGTTGGCGTCTTTCGCCTTGTCGGGGCGGCTTTTCACGGCCGAGCTGCGGGCCGGCACGGCGCGCGAGCTCCCGGCCGCCGGGCCGGTGATCGACCCGCGCCCCTCGCCCGACGGCCGGCACGTCGCCTACGTGGCGCACCGCGCGCTGCGGGTCGTGAGCGCCGAGGGCAAGGACGAGCGGGCGCTCGCGGAACCGGAGTCGGCGGAGGTCACCTACGGGCTGGCCGAGTTCATCGCGGCCGAGGAGATGGGCCGCTCACGGGGCTTCTGGTGGTCGCCGGACTCGGAGCGGCTGCTGGTCGCGCGCGTGGACGACACCCCGGTGCGGCGCTGGTGGATCTCCGACCCGGCCCGGCCCGAACGTGATCCACAGCACGTGCCCTACCCGGCGGCGGGCACCGACAACGCGGACGTACGGCTGTTCGTGATCGGCCTGGACGGGGAGCGCACCGAGGTCGTCTGGGACCGGGCGCGCTATCCGTACCTGGCGCATGTGCACTGGTCGGAGGCGGGTGCGCCACTGCTGCTCGTACAGGCGCGCGACCAGCGCAGCCAGCTGTTCCTGGCCGTGTCGCCGGAGACCGGCGAGACCCGGCTGGTCCATGCGGACGAAGATCGGGTTTGGCTTGATCTTTTTCCCGGAGTGCCCTGCTGGAGCCCGTCGGGACAGCTCGTGCGGATCACCGACGAGGGTGGCGCGCGCGTGCTGGCGGTGGGTGAACGCCCGTTGACGGGACCCCAGTTGCACGTCCGTGGCGTGCTGGACGTGGGGCCGCACGACGTGCTGGTCTCCGCGTCGGCGGGCGCCGAGGCCGACGCCCCCGAGATCGGCGAGGTGCATGTGTATCGCGTCAACGAGCTCGGCCTGGAGCGCGTGTCGCAGGAGCCCGGTGTGCACGCGGCCGTACGCGCCGGGGGCGTGACCGTGCTGGTGTCCGCCTCGGTCGACCGGCCGGGCAGCCGGGTGCGGGCGCTGCGCGACGGCAAGCAGTCGGCCACCATCACCTCGTACGCCGAAGATCCCGGTATGTCCCCGCGCGTGACCTTGACCGAGGGGGGCGCACGGCGCATCCCGTGCGCCGTGTTGCTCCCCCGTGACCACGACGGCCGGACCCCGCTGCCGGTCCTCATGGATCCCTACGGCGGTCCGCACGGCCAGCGGGTGGTCGCCGCCCACCATCCGCACCTGACCTCGCAGTGGTTCGCCGACCAGGGCTTCGCGGTCGTGGTCGCCGACGGCCGCGGCACCCCGGGCCGCTCCCCGGCCTGGGAGAAGGCGGTCCGCGACGACCTCGCGGCGGTCGTCCTGGAGGACCAGGTGGACGCGCTGCGGGCACTCGCCGGCGACTTCCCGCTCGATCTGGACCGGGTCGCCATCCGCGGCTGGTCCTTCGGCGGCTATCTGGCGGCGCTCGGGGCGCTGCGCCGCCCGGACGTCTTCCACGCGGCGGTGGTGGGCGCGCCGGTCACCGATCTGCGCCTGTACGACACCCACTACCAGGAGCGCTACCTCGGCCACCCGGACGAGCAGCCGGAGGTCTACCGGCGCAACTCGCTGATCGACGACGCCGGTCTGGTGGACGCCGCCGATCCGCACCGCCCGATGATGGTCATCCACGGCTTCGCCGACGACAACGTGGTGGTCGCCCACTCCCTGCGGCTGTCCTCGGCCCTGCTCGCCGCCGGCCGCCCGCACGAGGTGCTGCCGCTGTCCGGCGTCACGCACATGACCCCGCAGGAGTCGGTCGCCGAGAACCTGCTGCTGCTGCAACTGGACTTCCTGCGCCGGTCGCTGGGCCTGCGGTAGCACGGCAGCGGGCCGGGGCGACATGGCGCGCCCCGGCCCGCTTACGGCACCCGCACGGCCGTACGCTGCAAAGACTGGCGCGTCCGTATATCGGAGGCGGGTCGGCGAAGTTGCCTGCTTGTTACTCCTCCTCCGGCTCCTGCTCCCCCTGTTCCTCCGGCGGCACGACCTGCTTCTCCTCCGCGAAGTGGCAGGCCGAGTCGTGGGCGGTGGGACCGGTCTCGTACCGGAACACGGCGGGCACCGCGAGCTCCGGCACCTCCAGCGAGCACCGCTCCTGCGCCTTCCAGCAGCGGGTGCGGAAGCGGCAGCCGGAGGGGACGTTGGTCGGGGAGGGCACGTCGCCCGCCAGGATGATCCGCTCCCGGTGCTCGCGCGCCTCCGGGTCGGGCACGGGGACGGCGGACAGCAGCGCCTGGGTGTACGGGTGCGTCGGGTGGTCGTAGATCTCGCTGTCGCGGCCGGTCTCCACGATCCGGCCCAGGTACATCACCCCGACCCGGTCCGAGATGTGCCGGACGATCGACAGGTCGTGGGCGATGAAGAGGTAGCTCAGCTCGAACTCGCTCTGCAGCCGGTCGAGGAGGTTGATCACCTGGGCCTGGACGGAGACGTCGAGCGCCGAGACCGGCTCGTCGGCGACGATGATCTCCGGGCGCAGGGCCAGCCCGCGCGCGATGCCGATGCGCTGGCGCTGGCCGCCGGAGAACTGGTGCGGATAGCGGTTGATGTACTCGGGGTTGAGCCCCACGACGTCCAGCAGCTCCTGGACCTTCGCGCGCCGGTCGCCCTTGGGCGCCACCTCGGGGTGGATCTCGTACGGCTCCCCGATGATGTCGCCCACCGTCATACGGGGGTTGAGCGAGGTGTACGGGTCCTGGAAGACCATCTGGATGTTGCGGCGGACGGAGCGCAGGGCCTTGCCGGAGAGCCGGGCGATGTCCTCGCCCTTGTACCGGATATGACCGGCCGTCGGCTTCTCCAGGTTGACCAGCATCTTGGCGACCGTCGACTTGCCGCAGCCGGACTCGCCGACGATGCCGAGGGTCTCACCGCGGCCGAGTGCGAAGTCGACGCCGTCGACGGCCTTCACGGCGCCGATCTGCTTCTTGAAGAGGATGCCCTGGGTGAGCGGATAGTGCTTGACCAGCCCGCTGACCTCCAGAATCGCCTCAGCCATGCAGGCACTCCCTCCAGAAGTGGCAGGCGCTGCGCCGGTCCTCGTCCACCTCGGCGAGAGGCGGAAGATCGGTGCGGCACACGTCCTGGGCCATCGGGCAGCGGGGGTTGAAGGCGCAGCCGGGCGGGATGCTCATGAGGTTGGGCGGCAGGCCCTTGATGGCGTAGAGCTCCTCGCCCTTCTGGTCCAGGCGCGGGATCGACTCCAGCAGGCCCTTGGTGTACGGGTGCGCGGGGGCCTTGTAGATGTCGTGCACGGGCGCCGACTCCACGATCCGGCCCGCGTACATCACGGCGATCCGGTCGGCGACGTCGGCGACCACGCCCAGGTCGTGGGTGATGAGGATGAGCCCCATATTGTACTCGCGCTGCAACTCGGCGAGCAGGTCCATGACCTGGGCCTGGACGGTGACGTCCAGGGCGGTGGTCGGTTCGTCGGCGATGACGAGGGCGGGCTCCAGGGCGAGGGCCATCGCGATCATGATGCGCTGGCGCATGCCGCCGCTGAACTGGTGCGGGTAGTCCCTGACGCGCTCCTTGGCCGCCGGGATGCGCACCCGCTCCATCAGCTCCACGGCCTTGCTCCGCGCGTCCTTCCTCGACATCCCCCGGTGCACGACGAACATCTCGCCGAGCTGGTCGCCCACGGAGAGCACGGGGTTGAGGGAGGAGAGCGCGTCCTGGAAGATCATGGCCATCTCGGCCCCGCGGACCTTGCGCCGCTCGTCCTCCTTCAGCTTCAGCAGGTCCCGGCCCTGGAAGAGGATCTCGCCCCCGGTGATCTTCCCGGGCGGGGTGTCGAGGATGCCCATGACCGCCTGCGCGGTGACCGACTTGCCCGACCCGGACTCCCCGAGCACGGCGAGCGTCTCCCCCGCGTCCACCCGGTAGTCCACCCCGTTGACGGCCTTGGCCACCCCGTCCCGGGTCCGGAACTCCACCTGCAGGTCCCGCACTTCGAGCAGCAAGGCCATCACCTCAGCTTCGGGTCGAGAGCGTCCCGCACCGCGTCGCCCAGCATGATGAAGGCGAGGACCGTGATGGCGAGGGCGCCGGCCGGCCACAGCAGCATGTGGGGGGCGTTGCGGATGTAGGGGGAGGCGGCGGAGATGTCGATGCCCCAGCTGACCGTGGGGGGTTTGAGGCCGACGCCGAGGTAGGACAGGGTCGCCTCCAGGGCGATGTAGGTGCCCAGCGCGATGGTCGCCACCACGATCACCGGGGCGACCGCGTTGGGCGCGATGTGCCGCAGCAGGATGCGGGAGTGGGAGGCGCCGAGGGCGCGGGCCGCCTGGACGTAGTCGTTCTCCTTGGCGGTGATGACCGAGCCGCGGGCGATGCGGTAGACCTGCGTCCAGCCGAGCAGCACGATGAACCCGATGACGGGCCAGATCGTGTTGCTGGTCACCACCGAGAGCAGGACCAGACCGCCGAGCACGACCGGGATCGCGAAGAAGATGTCGGTGATCCGGGACATCAGCGAGTCCCAGCCCCGGCCGTAGTACCCGGCGAGCCCGCCCAGGACCGAGCCGAGGAGCGCGACGCCGATCGTGGCGAGGACGCCGACGCTGATGGAGATGCGGGTGCCGTACACGGTGCGGGTGTAGACGTCGCAGCCCTGGCCGTCGTAGCCGAAGGGGTGACCGGGCTGCGAGCCCTCCTGGGCCTTGGCGAGGTCGCACTTGAGGGGGTTGCCGGAGGCGATCAGCGACGGCCAGATGGAGATGACGACCAGGAAGAGAATCACGAGCGCCGAGACGATGAAGACGGGGTTGCGGCGCAGGTCCCGCCAGGCGTCGGACCACAGGGAGCGCGGCTTGCCGGCCGGCCCCGTGCCCTCCGGTCCCCCGGGCACGCGCTCCAGCGTCTCCGCCTCGGTCACCGCGAGGTCCATCGCGCCACCCGTGCCCGCGGAGGAGATGACGCCCTCGGACTCGTACTGCTCAGGCATAGCGGATCCTCGGGTCGAGTACGGCGTACAGGAGGTCGACGAGCAGGTTGGCCACCAGGAAGACGAGGACGAGGACGGTCACGAAGCCGACGACGGTCTGCGTGTTCTGCCGCAGGATGCCCTGGTAGAGCTGGTAGCCGACGCCGTGGATGTTGAAGATCCGCTCGGTGACGATCGCGCCGCCCATCAGCGCCCCGATGTCCGTGCCGATGAAGGTGACCACGGGGATCAGCGAGTTGCGCAGCAGGTGCCGGACGATCACCCGCCGGCGCGGCAGGCCCTTGGCGACGGCCGTGCGGACGTAGTCGGAGCGCCGGTTCTCCGCGATGGAGGTGCGGGTCAGCCGGGTCACGTAGGCGAGGGAGACGGAGGCCAGGACCAGGCCCGGCACGATCAGCTCGCCGAACGTCGCGTCCGGGGAGACCGACGGTTTGATCCAGCCCCACTCGACGCCGAGCAGCAGTTGCAGCAGCAGGCCGGTGACGAACGTGGGCACGGAGATGACGACGAGGGTCAGCAGCAGCACCGAGGTGTCCACGGGGTGCCCGCGCTTGAGCCCCGTGACGACGCCGAGCGTGATGCCGATGACGATCTCGAAGAGGATCGCGACGATGGTGAGCCGGATGGTGACGGGGAACGCCGTCGCCATCAGCTCGGTGACCTTCTGCCCGTTGAACGCGGTGCCGAAGTCACCGGTGAACACGTTCCCCATGTACGTCAGGTATTGCTGCCAGACCGGCTTGTCGAGGCCGAACTCCTTCTTCAGCTGGGCCGCCGTGGCCGGGTCGCACTGCCGTTCGCCGCACAGACCAGCGATGGGGTCGCCCATCACGTTGACCATCAGGAAGATCAGCAGGGTGGCCCCGATGAACACCGGGATCATCTGGATGAGACGCCGGACCACGTACCTGCCCATGACGGCTCAGCCGACCTTGATCTCGTTGTAGACCGGAACGCTGAAGGGGTTGAGGGCCACGTTGGAGAGCCGGTCGGACCAGCCGGCGCTGCCGTTCTGGTACCAGAGCGGGATGGCCGCCATGTTGTCCCGGACGACCTTCTCGGCGCTCTGGAAGAGGGAGATCGCCTTGGCGGTGTCGGTCTCGCTGTTCGCCTGGTTCACGAGCTGGTCGAAGTCCTTGTCGGACCAGTGGCCGTCGTTGGAGGAGGCGTTGGTGTAGTAGAGCGGCTGCAGGAAGTTCTGGATCAGCGGGTAGTCCATCTGCCACCCGGCCCGGAACGGACCCGTCATCTTCTTCTGGGTGATCTGGTTGCGGAAGTCGGCGAAGGTGCCGACCGGGTTGCCGACGCAGGCCTTGTCGTTGCCGAGCGCGTTGTTGATGGAGTTGCAGACGGCGTCCACCCACTCCTTGTGCGAGCCCGTGTCCGCGTTGTAGCTGATCTTGACCTGGCCGCCGGGCAGCCCGCCGCCCTCCTGGACCAGCTTCTTGGCCTCGGACGGGTTGTAGTCGCAGCTGCCGCCGCACAGCCCGTCCTGGAAGCCGCCCTTCTCGCCGAGCACCGGGGAGGTCCAGTCGGTGGCCGGGGTGCGGGTCTTCTGGAAGATCGTGTCGGTGATCTGCTTGCGGTTGATCGCCATGGACAGGCCCTTGCGGACCTTCAGCGCGCCGCTGGTGTCCCAGTTCTTGTCGTAGAAGGGGAAGGCGAGCGTCTGGATGATGCCGGCGGGAGTGTTCAGGTAGCGGCCGCCCAGGTCGCTCTTGACGTTCTTGAGCTGGGCGGCCGGGACGTCGTCCACCAGATCGAGGTTGCCGGCCATCAGGTCGGTGTAGGCGGTGTTGTTGTCGGTGTAGACCTTCAGGTCCACACCGCCGTTCTGCGCCTTGTCCGAGCCCGGGTAGGCGTCCCACTTCCGCAGGGACATCTTCGAGCCCTTGGTGTACGACTGGATCTCGTACGGCCCGTTGCCGACCGGCTTCTTGATCCACGCGGCGTGGTCGGTGAAGAAGGCCTGGGGCAGCGGCGCGAAGGCGACGTAGCCGAGGGTGTCGGGGAAGGTCGAGAACTTCTGGGTCAGCTTGATGGTGAAGGTCCGGTCGCCGGTGACCTTCAGGCCGGAGAGCGTGTCGGCGGTCTGCGTGCCGCTGTCGGGGTGGACCTTGTCGTAGCCCTCGATGTACCCGAAGAAGTACGCGTTCTTCTGGTTGTTCTTCAGGCTGGCGCCGTAGTTCCAGGCGTCCACGAAGGACTTGGCGGTGACGGGCTCGCCGTTGCTGAACTTCCAGCCGCTCTTGACGGTGACGGTGAAGTTCGTGGAGTCCGTGGTGTCGATCTTCTCGGCGAGCATGTTCTCGGCCGCGCCGGTCTTCGGGTTGTACCGCTTGAGCCCGCGGAAGATCATGTCGAGGACCTTGCCGCCCTGCACCTCGTTCGTGTTGGACGGCTCCAGCGGGTTCTGCGGGTCTCCCCAGGAGGAGCTGAACACCGCACCGCTGTCGCCACTGCTGCCGCCGCTGTCACTGCCGCCCCCGCAGGCCGTCGCGGCGAGTGCGACCGCCGCCGCGCCTGCGACCCATGTGGCGTGCGTGGCTCCACGCATGCTGTGCCTCCTCATGACTGCCAGTCCATTACCGGCAATATCGACTCAAAAGGAGCGCACCGCACTCGCACCGGGCCCATTGGGGGATCTTCGGCGGCCCACACCATCCGGATGGGCGCGCGAGGACCTCCCTCCGTCCGTGGATCTTCCACGGGACGCGCAATGGATCTTTGCCATCCGATGCCGAAACGTTGGATTGTTACGCGGAGATGTACGGATTTCGATACTGAGGCGTCCGCATATCGAACTCCTTGCCCGTTTCGCGCAGTTGGCCCGAATCGGGACACGGATCGATTACGACGCACTACACGCGTAGCTACAAATCGACCAAGGAACGGCAAAGAAAGTAAAGAGAACGCCAAGTCGGCCGAGATTTTATTGACCTTGAACGAATTGCGTTGAAAAAGTCCGGCGTAGCCCGTAGGGGAGCGCCCTGCGGAGTCACTCAGACCCTCCCTTGGGCCAGGAGCATCATGACCCCCCCAACTCCATCCGCGGCTGCACCGCTCGAGGTGACCGACGCAAGCGTCGAGAACTCGTCTTCGCCCTCCACCCCTCAGGGCAACGAAAGCCGCTCACCCGGACGGCTGGCGTGGAACCGCTTCAAGCGGGACCGCACCGGCGTCATATCGGCGTGCGTCGTGATCTTCTTCTTCGTGATCGCGGTCGCCGCTCCGCTCATAGCGAAGCTGTACGGCAAGAACCCCTACACCACCTACGCGAGCCAGCGGCCGGAGCTGCTCAACGCCTTCGCGTACCCGGCCGGCCCGAACGGCGGCATGAGCGGAGAGTTCTGGTTCGGCATCGAGCCCCAACTGGGGCGCGACGTCTTCACCTTCCTGCTCTACGCGATCCGCAACTCGCTGGGCATCGCGATCGCGACCACCCTGCTCACGGTGTTCCTCGGCGTGGTCATCGGCACCACCGCGGGCTATCTGGGCGGCAAGACGGACTACCTGGTGGGCCGGGTCATCGACATCCTCCTGTCCTTCCCGTCCACCCTCTTCTTCATCGCCTTCATGCCGGTCGTCTACGGTCTCTTCGTCGCCCCCGACGAGAACATCCCGACCGCGCTGCGGGCCGTCGGCCTGATCATCGTCCTCGCCGTCTTCGGCTGGGCCTCCCTCGCCCGGCTGCTGCGCGGGCAGGTACTCGGCCTGCGCGAACGGGAGTTCATCGAGGCGGCCAAGGTCACGGGTGCGTCACCGGGGCGTATCGTCTTCAAGGAGCTGCTGCCCAACCTGTGGACGCCGATCATCATCCAGTCCACGCTGATGCTCCCGGCATTCGTCACCATCGAGGCGGGCCTCGCCTTCCTCGGGGTCGGCATGATCGACCCGACCCCGGACTGGGGCGTCATGATCCAGCGGGGCGCGATGTTCTACACCGAGGACCTCACCTTCATGCTCTTCCCGGGTCTTTCCATGGTGATCTTCGTCCTCGCGTTCAACCTGCTCGGCGACTCGGTGCGTGACGCACTCGACCCGAAGTCCAAGCGCTAGCCGGCCCTTCACAGGCCCACGGCGAAGACGCCGGGCTGGGCTGCCGGAACTCTCTCATCACTCTTACTCAAGGCAGGAAGCATGTCCTTCTCGCGCAGAAACTTCCTCATCGCCACCGGCGTCGCCGCGGCGTCGACCTCGGTGCTGAGCGCCTGCAGCAGTGGCAACGAGGGTGGCTCCTCGCAGAGCAAGGCCCCGAAGGTCACCGGCTCCAAGACCACCGAGATCCCGGTCGGCACCAAGGCCGACTCCACCGGCCCGGCCCCCGAGGTCAAGGGCGCGGTCACGGGCGGGACGATCTACTCGCTCCAGCAGTTCGACATGGACCACATGGACCCGGCGCAGATCTACGTGTCGACCGAGGGTGCCATCACCGTCCCGGTCATGCGCGCTCTGACCGGCTACAAGCTGGACGACAAGGGCAACGCCACCCTCGTCGGCGACGCCGCGACCGACGCCGGCACGATGAAGGACGGCGGCAAGACCTGGTCCTTCACCCTCAAGGACGGCATCAAGTGGGAGGACGGCTCCGACCTCTCCATGGACGACGTCCGCCACACGTTCGAGCGCCTCTTCGCCTCCTTCGTCACCGAGGGTCCGCGCTACGTCCAGGACTTCATGGAGGGCGGCGACAAGTACAAGGGCCCCTACGACGGCAAGAGCCTCGACTCCATCGAGATCGACGGCAAGACCGTCACCTTCCGCCTCAAGGAAGCCCGCGTCGACTTCAACTACACGCTCGCGATGCGTGGTTACTCCTTCGTGCCGAAGAAGCACGACACCAAGGAGAAGTACGACAAGCGCCCGATCTCCTGCGGCCCGTACAAGGTCGACGTCCGTAACGTCGGCAAGCAGATGACCTTCGTGCGCAACGAGCACTGGGACCCGAAGACGGACCCGATCCGCAACGCCTACCCGGACAAGTACGTCTTCCAGATGGGCTACGAGCTGGTCGCCTCCACCGACCGCTGGATAGCGGACAAGGGCAACGACCAGTACGCGGTGCCGATCTTCAACGAGATCGCCCCCGAGCGCATCGCCCAGGTGCTCACCAACGCCGACCTGAAGAAGCGCGTCCTCACCGCGGTCGACACGGTCACCTACTACTGGCCGATCAACATGACCCGCGTCAAGGACCTCGAGGTCCGCAAGGCCATCAACTACGCCTGGCCGCACCAGCAGCTGCAGACCATCCGCGGCGGCGCCTCCACCAGCGAGATCGCCACCACGATCTTCGCCCCGGTGACCCCCGGCTACACCAAGTTCGACCTGTACGGCGTGGACAAGCACCCGGGCGGCCAGCCCGACAAGGCCAAGTCCGTGCTGAAGGACGCCGGCAAGCTCGGCTACAAGCTGGTGATCGCCTACCAGCAGTCGGACAACGCGGTGAAGAGCGCCGTCGCCATCAAGAACGCGCTCGAGGCGGCCGGCTTCAAGGTCGTCAACAAGCAGGTCGACAAGTCGACCTTCTACACCCAGATCGGCAAGATCGACAACGGCTTCGACCTGTTCGCGGCCGGCTGGAGCCCGGACTGGCCGGGCGGCTACTCGGAGTTCTACCCCTGCTGGAGCGGCAAGAACATCGGCGACGGCCGCAGCAACTACGCGCAGCTGAACGACCCGGGCGTCAACAAGGCCATCGACGCCGCCGCCCAGACCGCGGACGTGGAAGAGGCCAACAAGGCCTGGGGCAACGTCGACAAGATGATCATGGAGCTGGCGGCGGTCGTGCCCGACTACCACTCCATCCGCAACTACCTGTACGGCTCCAAGGTCGGCAACGTCGTCTGGGACGGCGGCAACACCTGCGTCGCGCTCTGCAAGCTCTACGCCATGAAGTAACCGAGCACGACCTCGTGGGGGGCGGCCGACCGTACGGCCGCCCCCTGCGGCCCACCCCCCTCTCCTCACCCCGGCGACGGCGCCCCGTCCGGAAAGTCACGCCTCATGCTCCGCTTCCTCGTCCGCCGAGTCACCGGCGCGCTGGTCATCCTGTTGATCATCAGCGCCGTCACCTTCTGGCTCTTCTACGCCGTGCCGCGTGACCCCGCCATGATGTCCTGCGGCAAGAACTGCACGCCTGAGAACCTCGCGCAGATCCGGAAGAACCTGGGGATCGACCACCCCATCCCGGTGCAGTACTGGTACTGGCTCAAGGGCGTCTTCGTCGGTCGCGACTACAGCGGCTTCGGGCACTGTGACGCCCCCTGCTTCGGCTACTCCTTCGCGAACAACGTGCCGGTCTTCGACACGATCAAGGACCGGCTGCCGACGACCCTGGCGCTCGCCCTCGGCTCGGCCGTCGTCTTCCTGATCTTCGGTATCGGCGCGGGCATGCTCGCCGCTCTCAAGCAGGGCCGCTTCCTGGACAAGTTCGCCAGCTCGGCGTCGCTGCTCGGCTCCTCCCTGCAGATCTACTTCGTCGGTTACATCGCGATGTTCATCTTCGTCGCGAAGCTGGGCTGGCTCGACCAGCCGCAGGACAGCGCCTCGCTGTTCCAGGACCCGGTGTCCTGGTTCTCCGGGCTGCTGCTGCCCTGGCTCGTCCTGGCGATCATCTTCACCGCCAACTACACCCGTATGACCCGCTCCCAGATGGTCGAGCAGCTCAGCGAGGACTACGTCCGCACGGCCCGCGCCAAGGGCCTGTCCCGGGCGAACGTGTTCTTCCGGTTCGCCTGGCGGGGCGCGATGGGCCCCATCGTCACGCTGTTCGGCATCGACCTGGGCACGCTGATCGGCGGTGCCATCATCACCGAGTCCACCTTCAGCCTGCACGGTGTCGGCCGGCTCGCGGTGCAGTCCGTGGACCAGAGCGACCTGCCGATGCTGCTCGGAGTGACCGTCCTCGCGGCCGGCGCGATCGTCTTCGCCAACATCATCGTGGACGCCGTCTACGCCCTCATCGACCCGCGGATCCGGCTCGCCTGACCTCCGCCCCACCCCCGACCTCTCGCATCACCCCCCAGGAGCGTCCCCGTGACGAGCACCGATCAGCAGCCCTTCCTCTCCGTCAAGGACCTACAGGTCCACTTCTCCACCGAGGACGGCATCGTCAAGGCCGTCGACGGGCTCACCTTCGACCTGACCAAGGGCCAGACGCTGGGCATCGTGGGCGAGTCGGGCTCCGGCAAGTCGGTCACCAACCTGGCGATCCTGGGCCTGCACGACCCCTACCACACCCGGATCGACGGCGAGATCCTCCTGGACGGCCAGGAGTTGCTCACCGCCTCCGAGAGCGAACTCTCGCGGCTGCGCGGCAAGAAGATGTCCATGATCTTCCAGGACGCGCTGGCCTCGCTGTCGCCTTACCACACCATCGGCACGCAGATCGGCGAGACCTACCGCAAGCACACCGGCGCCTCCAAGAAGGAGGCCCGGGCGCGGTCGATCGAGATGCTGAGGCGGGTCGGTATCCCGCAGCCGGACCTCCGGGTGGACGACTACCCGCACCAGTTCTCCGGCGGTATGCGGCAGCGCGCGATGATCGCGATGGCGCTGGTCTGCGACCCCGAGCTGCTCATCGCCGACGAGCCCACCACGGCCCTCGACGTGACGGTCCAGGCGCAGATCATGGACCTGCTGAAGGACCTGCAGCAGGAGTTCGGCACGGCGATCATCTTCATCACCCACGACCTCGGCGTCATCGCCGACATCGCGGACGACGTGCTGGTGATGTACGGCGGCCGGTGCGTGGAGCAGGGCACCAAGCAGGAGGTGCTCCGCACACCGCAGCATCCCTACACACTGGGCCTGCTGAGCTCCATGCCGAGCCTCGAAGGCCCGGTCGACGTGCCGCTGTCCCCGATCCCGGGCGCGCCGCCGTCGCTGCTCAACCCGCCCTCGGGCTGCCGCTTCCACCCGCGCTGCGCCTTCACCGAGAAGGTGGCGGGCGGGCTGTGCTCCACCGAGCGGCCGCAGCTGGAGGTGGTGGACGGCCGGGGCTCGGCCTGCCACCTGCCGTCGGGGCAGCGCAAGGAAATCTTCGCCGACTTCGCCGTGACCCGGCACTGACTGGCGTACACGAGACGGGACTTCACCATCATGAGCAACGAACCCCTCCTTGACGTCAGCGGGCTGACCAAACACTTCCCGATCAGGGGCGGCTTCCCGTTCCCGCGCACCGTCGGCGCCGTGCAGGCGGTCGACGGCCTGGACTTCCAGGTGGCCGCGGGCGAGAGCCTGGGCCTGGTCGGGGAGTCGGGCTGCGGCAAGTCGACCACCGGCCGGCTGATCACACGGCTGCTGGAACCGACGGCGGGCACGATCTCCTACCGCGGACAGGACATCACCCACGCCGGCCGCAAGCAGCTGGCGCCGATCCGCTCCGAGATCCAGATGATCTTCCAGGACCCGTACGCGTCCTTGAACCCGCGGCAGACGGTCGGGAAGATCATCGTCGGCCCGATGGAGATCAACGACATCAATCCGGCGGGCGGGCGTGAGAAGCGTGTGCGTGAGCTGCTGGAGATCGTGGGCCTCAACCCCGAGCACTACAACCGCTTCCCGCACGAGTTCTCCGGCGGTCAGCGCCAGCGCATCGGGGTGGCACGGGCGCTGGCCCTGGAGCCGAAGCTGATCGTGGCCGACGAGCCCGTCTCGGCCCTGGACGTCTCCATCCAGGCCCAGGTCGTCAACCTGCTCCAGAAGGTGCAGCAGGAGCTGGGCATCGCGTTCCTGTTCATCGCCCACGACCTGGCCGTCGTACGGCACTTCTCGCACCGCGTGGCGGTCATGTACCTCGGCAAGATCGTCGAGATCGCCGACCGCGACGACCTGTACGGCAACCCGCGCCACCCCTACACCCGGGCGCTGCTGTCCGCCGTCCCCGAGGCCTCGGCGGACGACGCGCCGGCCCGTGAGCGCATCCGGCTCCAGGGCGACGTCCCCTCCCCCATCTCCCCGCCCTCCGGCTGCCGCTTCCGCACCCGCTGCTGGAAGGCGACCGACAAGTGCGCGAGCGAGGCGCCGCCGCTGGTCCAGGTCGAGGGCAACAAGCCCGGTCATCTGACCGCGTGCCACTACCCCGAGACGGCGGACGCCGTGCCCGCCGCGCTCTCCAAGGACCCCGAGGCGGCGGTCTGACACACCCCTTTTCGTCAGCCGCCCCCTTTCGGAACGGACCTTCAAGGCCCCTTGACCCGAGCCCCAGAACGTCCGCTTCCCGGGGAAGGAGGCCCACGCCGCGCTCTCGCGCCGCGTGGGCCTTTCTCCGTCCTCGGGTGTGGTCAGGTACCCGACTGATGTTCCGGGGCCGGGGAGGGGGCCCCCGCGGCGCCGGAGGGTGCCTTCTCCGTGCCGAGCCTGCGCACCTGGGGCGAGAGCAGGGCCGCCGCGGTGGCCAGGACGATCAGGGCGGCGCAGCCCGCGAGGGCCCGGCCGGTGCCCACGGCCTGGGCGAGGGGTCCCGCCACGAGCAGGCCGAGCGGGGCGAACGCCAGGGAGCCGAACCAGTCGTAGGAACTGACGCGGGACAGGGCGTGCTCGGGGATGTGGCGCTGGATGGTGGTGGCCCACAGGACGCCGAAGACGTCGCTCGCGATGCCGGCGCCGAACATGGCTGCCGCGACCAGCCAGACGGGCGCCCGGACGCAGAGCAGGGCGATGGGCACGGCGGCCGGGAACGTGCACGACACGGCGACCAGCATGGGCCGTCGCACCCTGACGCGGGCGGCGAGTCCCGCGCCCGCGATGGTGCCCAGGGCCCGCGCGGCCACGATGACGGCCCAGGCCCGGGCCCCGCCCAGGTGCTGTTCGGCCATCAGCGGTCCGAGCACCCCGACGTTGGCGTTGAGCGCGGCGACCACGACGGCGTACTGGACGACCACGACCCACAGCCACTGCCGGGAGGAGAACTCGTGCCAGCCCTCGCGCAGATCGGCCCAGCCGGACGCCTTCCTGCGCGGCGCCGCGGCCACGCCCAGGCGGGAGGTCAGCGCGGCGCTGACCACGAAGGAGGCGGCGTTGATCGCGAGGGCCCAGCCGGCCCCGACGAAGGCCACCGTGACGCCGGAGAGGGTGAGGCCGAGCAGCAGGGCGCTGTTGCTGCCCATCCGCAGCAGGCCGTTGGCGCGTTGCAGCCGGTCGGCCGGCACGATCAGCGGCAGCAGACCGTCCATCGCGGGCGCGAACAGGGCCGTCGCCGAGCCCGCCAGGGCCGCGAGCACGCACAGCGCGACCAGGGGCGCGTGGCCGGTCAGCACCATCGCGGCCAGGCCCCCGTACGCCCCGGCCCCCAGGACGTCGGCGAGGGCCATCAGCCTCGACCGTGACATCCGGTCCGCGACGACGCCGCCGGCCAGGACGAACACCAGCTGCGGCAGGGCCTGGCAGGCCACCACCAGCGACAGCCGGCCCCCGTCGCCGCCCGGGAGCGCCAGCACCGCGAACGCCAGCGCCACCCGTGCGAATCCGTTGCCCAGCACCGAGACGACCCGCGCACCGGCGAGCATCACGAACCGCCCGTCACGCCACAACGGCGCCCTGCTCGAAGAAGAAGTCACGGCCAAGCACCCTACGTCCGCGAGGTGTTGAGTGGGGCGGACGGGTCAGGTGAGCCGCCGCCCCATCCTGGCCGACTGCCGATTGTGTCCCTTCGTGTCCCACCACTCCTCCAGATGGGCGCGGACGAGACGCACGAGCTGCGGCAACCGGTCGGGAGCGGGTGCGGGCGAAGTGAGCACATCGGCAAAGGACTTGTCGCCCCAGGGGAGGGTGACGACCCACCGCTCGTCCGGGTGGCCCGGTCGGCCCACGGACAGCCGGTACGTCAGCGTCGCGGTGCGGTCCGGACGGTGCTCGACCGTCATTCCGTCGACGTCGAACCGGACTCCGTCGGCGGTGACGTACGAGCGGCTCAGGGCCCGCTCGGCCGGCGTCTGTTCCTCCACAGGGGTCGACCACCCTTTCTCACTTCGGCCCGCACCCGGGCACCGGGTCAGCAGCGGGCGGCGGCGACGGCCGGCTGGTCCACCTTGTAGGCGGTCAGGAGGTCGTTGCGACCGCCCGGAGTACCGATGATGGTGCGGAACTTCTCGATGCGCGGGCACTGGTTGGTGTAGGTGGAGTAACCGCCGCGCCCGTTGGGGTCCCCGGTGCCGATGGCGGCGCTGATCTTGCGGTCCATCGTGCTGTTCCAGCCGTGCCGCGCCTTGATGTGCTTCCAGCCCCACGTGCTGGTGCCGCAGCGCAGGGTGACGAAGGTGGGCGGGCCGACGGGCACCTGGTGGTAGTACTTCTTCAGGACGTAGGTGCGGCCGTGGCTCCTGCACTTGGCGTCGTAGCTGGTGGCCTGTGGCGTCACGGTCCGCCCGGACGCGGGTGACGCGGCGGACGCGGAGCCGGCTGCCGGGATCAGCAGGGCCGATATGACGGCAGCACCGGACAGCGCTGCCTTGACGGCAGTGCGGTGAAGCATGTTTCCCCCTCTGTTCTCCCCGTGGTCAGCGGGAAGTCGAGTACGAAGCGCCCCATTGATGGCGCGGCTTCACCGTTCCATCGCCCGCCGCACGCCGTCAATCGAATACTTCCAGGCCATCCGGTCCCACGCGCCTACGCGGACGCCAGCTCGCACCACACGTACTTGCCCCGGTTCCCGTGTCTGGACAGCGGCTGCCAGCCCCACGCGTCGGCGCAGGCCCGGATCAGGGCCAGCCCTCGCCCTTCCTCCGCCTCCACGAGCCGCTCCAACACCTGCGGCGGCTCGGGGGGTTCGGGGTCGGCGTCCCAGGCCCCGATCCGCAGCACACCGGCGGCCCACCGGACCCGTAGAGCGGCGGGGCCCTTCGTATGGCGTACGGCGTTGCAGACCAGCTCCGTGGCAAGCAGCTCGGCGACGTCCACGAGCCCGATGAGGCCGTGCATCGTGAGGATCAGCCGGAGGGTACGGCGACAGACGGTGACGGCGCGCGGGTCGTGCGGGATGAAGAGGGAGTACTCCCAGGATTCCGACGCGTTTTCGGGCATGCGTCAACTCCGTTTGGTTCGTGGGGGTTTGGGAGAGCTGCGGCAGCGCAAGGTTGGGGGCGTGGCGCGTTCACCACATCACCGACAGTAAACCTGGATTTCCAGGTCTAGCAAGCCGGTCGCGTAACCTGAACTCGAACGAGTCGCGCCCGCAGGCGCGTTGAACCGAGGAGAAGTGCATGGCCGGGTTGAGGCGCGACCCAACGGCGCGTCAGGTACGCCTGGGGACCGAGCTGCGCAGACTTCGTGCCTCGGCAGGCCTGACAGGCCGGGAGGCGGCGGCGCTGCTCGGAGTCAGCTCCACGCAGATCAACCAGGTCGAATCCGGTCTCACCGGTGTGAGCGAGAAGCGTCTGCTCCGCCTGGCCGCCAACTACGCCTGCTCGGACGGGAAGTTGATCGACGCCCTGGTGGCGATGGCGACGGATCGCACGCGCGGCTGGTGGGAGGAATACCGCGGTCTGCTCCCCACATCGTTCCTGGACCTGTCCGAGCTGGAGCACCACGCCACCTACCGGTGGGACGTGGACTTCCTTCACGTACCCGGCCTCCTGCAGACCGAGGACTACGCCCGGGCGCTGTTCTCGCACCGCGTGCCCGCACTGCCGCTCGACGACCTGGAGTTGCGCGTCCGGCACCGGATGCAGCGGCGCGTCGTCGTCGAGAAGGAGGAGACCCCGTACGCGGCCGTGGTCCACGAGGCGGCGCTGCGCATCAAGGTGGGCGGCCGAGCCATCTCACGTGCTCAGCTCGCCCGCATCCTGGAGCTCTCCGAAGCAGCCCACATCACCGTGCGCGTCATTCCCTTCGCGCTGGAGGCATTCGCCGACATCACGGCCGCCATGGTGTACGCGGGCGGCACCGTCCCGGCATTGGACACCGTCGTACGCGACGGCCCTCACGGCTCGCTCTTCATCGACTCCGAGGCACAACTCGGCCTCTTCCGAACACTCTTCCGTAGAGTGGAGGCGGCGTCGCTCGACCCCGAGCGGTCGCGTGATCTCATCCACACGCTGACGAAAGAGCTGTGAGGCACCCGATGGTCACCCCCGACAACTGGCGGAAGTCCTCGTACTCGGGAAGCGGCGACGGCAACGCCTGCGTGGAGATCGCGCCCCACCCCACGCGCATAGCCGTCCGCGACTCCAAAACCCCGGCCGGAGCAACCCTCGTTTTCCCGGCCGAGGCCTTCACCCCCTTCATCGACGCCCTGAAGACCCCGCACCCCCCGCAGGGCTAGGCGTCCTCCTCCCGTACCGTCAGCGCCGGGTCCAGCACGATGTCCTCCGTCCGTGCCTCGATCGACGGTTCCTCCGGGAAGTGGCAGGCCGTCAGGTGCCCCTCGTGGTTGCCGGAGATGCGGACCAGGGGCGGCTCCTGCGTGGCGCACTTGTCCTGTGCCTTCCAGCAGCGGGTGCGGAAGCGGCAGCCGGAGGGCGGGGAGATGGGGGACGGGACGTCGCCGGCGAGCCGGATGCGCTCGCGCTGGGCCTCCTCCTGGTCCGCGGAGAGGGTCACCTCCGGAACGGCGGAGAGCAGGGCGTGCGTGTAGGGGTGGCGCGGGCGGGTGTAGATCGACGTGCGGTCGCCGACCTCGATGATCTTGCCGAGGTACATGACCGCCACGCGGTGCGAGAAGTGCCGTACGACGGCCAGGTCGTGGGCGATGAACAGGAACGCGATGCCCAGCTCCTGCTGCACCTTCTGGAGCAGGTTGACGACCTGGGCCTGGATGGAGACGTCCAGGGCCGAGACGGGCTCGTCGGCCACGATCAGTTTCGGCTCCAGGGCCAGCGCCCGTGCCACCCCGATGCGCTGGCGCTGACCGCCGGAGAACTCGTGCGGGAAGCGGTTGTAGTGCTCGGGGTTGAGGCCCACGATCTCCAGCAGCTCACGCACACGCTTCTCACGCCCGCCCGCCGGATTGATGTCGTTGATCTCCATCGGGCCCGAGATGATCTTTCCCACCGTCTGCCGCGGGTTCAGCGACGAATAGGGGTCCTGGAAGATCATCTGGATCTCGGAGCGGATCGGCGCCAGCTGCTTGCGGCCGGCGTGGGTGATGTCCTGCCCGCGGTAGGAGATCGTGCCCGCCGTCGGTTCCAGCAGCCGTGTGATCAGCCGGCCGGTGGTCGACTTGCCGCAGCCCGACTCCCCCACCAGGCCGAAGCTCTCACCGACGTGCACGGTCAGGTCGATGCCGTCGACCGCCTGCACGGCGCCGATGGTGCGCCGGATCGGGAAGCCGCCCTTGACCGGGAAGTGCTTGGTGAGCCCGCTGACTTCGAGCAGCGGCTCCCCCTCCGGCCCGCCGGCCGTCTCCCGCGGAGCGGGGAGGACGAGGTCCTCTGTCATGCCGTCTCCTCCTAGCCCAGACGGGGCCTGATCTCTTCCACGAAGATGGTGTGCTTCTGCTCCGCCGTGAGGTGGCACGCGGAGTCGCGGTCCGGGCCCAGCAGCGGACGTTCGGTGACACAACGGTTCCCGCCGACGCGGTCCCGGAACGCGCAGCGCGGGTGGAACCGGCAGCCGGAGGGCGGGTTCAGCAGGGAGGGCGGAGCGCCGGGGATCGGCGCCAGCGGGGCGGCGAGGTCCGAGTCCAGCCGGGGCATGGAGTTCAGCAGACCCCAGGTGTAGGGGTGTTGCGGAGCCCGCAGCACCTCTCTCGTCGTACCGCGCTCCACCGCGCTGCCCGCGTACATCACCATGATGTCGTCGGCCATGTCGGCGATGACCCCGAGGTCGTGCGTGATGAAGATGATCGCCGAGCCGAACTCCTGCTGGAGGCTCTTGAGCAGGTCGAGGATCTGGGCCTGGACCGTCACGTCCAGCGCGGTCGTCGGCTCGTCGGCGATCAGCAGGTCCGGGTCGCAGACCAGCGCCATGGCGATCATCGCCCGCTGGCGCATCCCGCCGGAGAACTGGTGCGGGTAGTCCTTCGCCCGCTCCTTGGGGTGGGGGATGCCCACCTTGCCGAGCATCTCCACGGCCCGTTCCCAGGCGGCCTTCTTCGAGGCCCCGGTGTGCTTGATGAAGGGCTCGGCGATCTGCCGGCCCACCGTGTAGTACGGCGAGAGGGCGGTGAGCGGGTCCTGGAAGATCATGGCGGCCTTGTTGCCGCGCAGCTTCTCCAGCTCCGACTCCCGTGCCGTCGTCAGCTCCTGCCCCTGCAGCAGGATCTCGCCCTCGACGGTGGTGAACATCGGGTTGTGCAGACCGAGGATGGTCAGGTTGGTGACGGACTTGCCGGAGCCGGACTCGCCCACGATGCCGAGCGTCCTGCCGCGCTCCAGGTCGAAGGAGAGGCCGTCGACGGCCCTCACCACGCCGTCCTCGGTCTTGAAGCTGACATGCAGGTCACGCACCGAGAGGAAGGCTCCCGCGTCGGCCGGTACGGGAGCCCCTGCTTCCTTGGTCACAGTGGTCACGACAGTCTCCTCATACCCGGCCTAGGCGAGCCGCACGCGCGGATCGATCCAGGCGTACGCGGCGTCGACGACGATGTTGCAGAGCAGGATCATGGTGGCCGAGAACAGCATCACGCCCAGCAGCAGCGGCAGATCGCTGAACTGCACCGCCTCCACCGCGAGCCGCCCGAGCCCGGGAAGGCCGAAGGTGTACTCGGTGATGATGGCGCCGCCGAGCAGCGAGCCCAGGTCGATGCCGAAGATGGTGACGATGGGGATCAGCGAGCCGCGCCAGGCGTAGCGGAAGAAGACGTAGCGCCGCGACATGCCCTTGGCGCGGGCGGTGCGCACATGTTCCTCCTGGAGCTGTTCGATCATCGACGAGCGCGCCATACGGGTGTACTGCGAGGCGAAGATCGTGGACAGCACCACCCAGGGGACCAGCAGCCCGGCGAACCAGGCGAGGGGGTCGTTGGAGATGGGGTGGTAGACGGGCTTGTCGAAGACGTGGGCCTGGTAGACGAGAACCGCCAGGGCGAGCGGGCCGAGGAAGTAGATCTGCATCGAGCTGATCACCATCGCCCCGGCCGTGAACGTCTTGTCGACCAGCGTGCCGCGCTTCCAGGCGGCGATCAGCCCGGTGCCCAGACCGAGGACCAGGAAGCAGACGGCGCCGCCCAGCGTGAGCGAGACGGTGGTGGGCAGCCGGTCCATCAGCGTGCCCCAGACCTCCTCGTTGGTGTGGTACGAGTACCCGAAGCAGGGCGCGGGGCAGGGCCCTTGGGCGAATCCGTCGCTCCCGACCACGAGGTTGTGCAGGAAGATCCAGTACTGCTCGGGGATCGACTTGTCGAGGCCGAGCACATGGTGGATGTTCGCGACGTTGGCCGGCGTGCATCCCTTGCCGCACATCAGGAGTGCCGGGTCCCGGGGCATGCCGAAGAAGAGCAGGAACGCGACGATACTCAGCAGGAAGAGGATGACGAGGGCGCCGAGCGACCGGCGGACGAGGAAGCGCAGCATGGCAGTGGCAGCTCTCAGGCGTCAGCGGACCGGGCGGTGCCCGGCGCGTGCCGCACGAGGCGGGCCGACGCGCCGGACACCAGGTCGGGCGGCGGTTACTTGACGTACAGGCGTCGCGGGTCGATGCCGGCGATGATGTCGTCGTAGGCGAGTCCGCCGATCCTGGAACCGGCGATCTGGACCTGCTTGAAGTAACCGGTGGGGACGACGTTGACGACGTCCTTCACGATGTACTTGTCGAGCTTCTCCCACTCGGCCGCGGCCTTGACCGGGTCGGTGATCTGGTTGATGCGGTCGATCTCGCTGTTGATCTTCGGGTCGTTGACCTGGGAGTAGTTCGACGCGCCGTCGGCGATGGTCCGGCCGTCGTACAGCGGCGGGATGACGGTCGAGGCGGACGGCCAGTCGGCGCCCCAGTTGGTGTTGAAGATGTCGTAGTTGTTCTTGATCTTGCTGACCTGGTCGTAGAACGACTCGGCCGGGATCTCCTGGCGCTGGACGTCGAAGCCGGCCTTCTTCAGGCCCGCCGCCATGGCCGTGGAGTACTGCTGGCCCTCAGGGGTGTTGATGTAGCCGAAGGTCAGCTTCATGCCGGTCTTGCCCGCTTCCTGGAGCAGCTTCTTGGCCTTGGCCGGGTCACCGGCCGGCTTCTCCTTCTTGCCCCACGGGTCGAAGTTCGGGTCGTAGCCGCTGACCGTCGGGCTGATCAGGCCGCCGGGGATCTCCATGGCCTCGCCACCGCCGTAGGCGCGCTGGAACGGCGAGACGGGCAGGGCGTAGGCGATGGCCTCGCGGACCTTCTTGTCCTGCATCGCCGGGTGGCTCAGGTTGATGTTGATCTGGCCCACGAACGGCTGATAGCCCTTGACCGTACGGGACTTCATCTTCGGGTCGCTGAGGACCTTGGAGAGGTTGCCCGCGTCGACCGAGTTCTGGAAGCTCACCGAGGTCTGGTCGGCGCCGCTGTCCGCGATGAGCGCCTTGGTGGAGTCCTCGTACTGCTGGTTGAACGTGATGTTGAACTGGTCGACGTACTGGTGCCGCAGCGGGTCAGTCTTCGGGTCCCAGTTGGAGTTCTTGACGAGCACCATCGACTTGCCGGACTTGAACGACTGGATCTTGTACGGGCCGCTCGCCACCGGCTTCTTGTCGTACTTCTCCTTGGTGTCACCCTTCTGGGACACCAGCGCGTAGCCCACCATGCCGAGCGCGTACGGCAGGTCGGGGCGCGCCGTCTTGAAGTGGAAGACGACGGTCTTGTCGTCCGGCGTCTCCAGGACGCTGTTCGGCAGGTGCTTGCCCTTGTACGGGCCGTCCGGCAGCAGCTTGCGGTAGTCGGCGCCCGGCGTGTTGGCCATCCACTGCTGGATGTAGGTGGGGCCCTGGTTGATGAAGGGCGCGAAGAGCCGCTCGAAGGTCTGCCGGACGTCCTTGGACGTGATCGGGGAGCCGTCCTCCCACTTGACGCCGTCCTTCAGCGTGTACTTCCAGGTCTTGCCGCCGTCCGTGGTGGTGCCGGAGTCGGTGGCGAGGTCACCGACGACCTCGTGCTGCTTGCCGTCGTTGCTGGTCGCTTTGAAGCCGGTCAGCCCTCGGTGGTAGAGCTGCGCCATCTGGCTCTCGTTGGAGACGTAGATCTGCCCCGGGTCCAGGTGGGCGAGGCTGTCGCGCTGCGGCACGGCGATGGTGCCGCCGCTCTTGGCGCCCGGGACCGCGGCCGCCGGCCCCTGGGAGTCGGAGGCGTCACCGAACTTGATGGACTCCTGCTGCCGCTGGGCGTTCTCCTTGTCCGCTTTGTTGTTGTTCCCCGAGTCGCTGCCGCCCTTGCTGCAACCGGTCAGCACGAGTGCGCCGGCCGCGAGCACGGAGAGTGCGGCGTATGCGTGGCGTCCGCCCTTACTCATCACTCAGTTTCCACCCATCTGTGTGTCACCAGTGCGAAGGATGTGCCATCCGGTATCCGGGCGAGGACGCCCAATCCGTGGGTCAGCGCGCCGTCTTGGGATCGAAGGCGTCCCTGACCGAGTCCCCGAGCAGGTTGAAGGCCACGATGAAGATGATCATCGAGATGCCGGGGAAGAACATGTAGGTGATGTCGTTCTGCATCACGAGTTCGGTCGACGCCTTGGAGAACATCTGGCCCCAGTCAGGCGTCGGTTCGACGATGCCCACGCCGAGGAAGGACAGACCGGCCTCGGCGGTCACGAAGTTGGGCAGCATGTAGGTGCCCTGGACGAGGATCGGCGTGACCACGTTCGGCAGGATCTCCCGGCGGATGATCCGCCAGGGCGGCGCTCCGCTCACCCGGGCCGCCTCGATGAACTCCCTTTCCCGCAGGGCGAGTGTGGTGCCGCGCAGGATGCGTCCGAGGCTCATCCAGCCCAGGAACCACTGCACCATGATCAGCGCGACCACCCGGACGTAGACCGGTGTCTCGTCGGTCGGACTGACGAACAGCGACACCACGACCGGCATGCTGGCGATGAAGAACAGCTGCGCCGGGAAGGCGAGCAGGAAGTCGATGAGCCGGCTGATGAAGTAGTCGGCCCTGCCGCCGAGATAACCGGCCGTCACACCGAGGAGGATGCCGGTGAGGACGGTCGCGACCGTGACGGCGAGGGAGATCATGAGCGAGGTGCGGATGCCGTAGAGGAGCTTGGTGAAGACGTCGTAGCCGTTGCCGGGTTCGAGACCGAACCAGAACTCGCTGCTGATACCGCCGTTGGGCTGTACCGGCACACCGGCGCTGTCGAAGAGCTCGGGGCGCTCGTCCGCGTACACGGTGTAGGGGTTCTTGCCGTAGAGCTTCGCGATGAGTGGGGCCGCCGCCGCGATCAGGAAGAAGAACGCCACAACACCGGCCGAGACCACGCCGGTTCGGTCGCGTTTGAAGCGGATCCACATCAGCTGGCCGGGAGACCGGCCCTGAAGTTCCCTGGCCTCGTCTGCCGCCGGTGGCTGCATCGCTCCGTCGACCACGACCGACGTGTCGCCGCTGCCCTCGACGTCGATAGGACTTGTCACAGTTCGCCCATTTCACAGGTGTGGGTGTGAGAGGTTCCTGTTACCGCGAGGACGCGCGAACCCCCCAGGGGAACGCGCGTAGTTCTAGGACCTGATCACACAGCTGGAAGCGACGAACCGAACCACCTGACCCTTGTGACACCGCACATGGGGCTCCTCCTCATGACTCCACGTGTCCACCAACAGGCGGGGGTACGTTCCTGCCCTCCGACACCCCTGACGGACGGTCAGACACCCCCGGGTGCTCGTGAGTCGGGCGCTGCCCCACAGCGCCTGGCCCATTGACCCGAGCTACGCGGCTAACTATCTGCCATGAGCAGGAGGCCGACCACCGTCTGTAAATCTCAATTCAGTCACAGCTGACGCGTAGAGCTTCCAAAAGTTGGACAAAGTGTTCGGAGGAGAAGGCCGCGAAACGGACGTGTTACATGGCTATCGGGCGCGTCGGTCCGCATTGCGGACGCGGTCGGCCCGAAAACCGGTTGCAAAAAGCCCGGTCGCCCCACACTTGGGGCGACCGGGCTTCAACCCAGGTGAAATCAGCCGTGCTTGGCGCGGCTCGCGGCGCGGGCGCGCTCGCGGGCGTCCAGGTTCACCTTGCGGATGCGGACCGCCTCCGGGGTCACCTCGACGCACTCGTCGTCGCGGCAGAACTCCAGCGACTGCTCCAGCGACAGCTTGCGCGGCGGCACGATCGACTCGGCCACGTCGGCCGTCGAGGACCGCATGTTGGTGAGCTTCTTCTCCTTGGTGATGTTGACGTCCATGTCGTCGGCGCGGGAGTTCTCGCCGACGATCATGCCCTCGTACACCTCGGTGCCCGGCTCCACGAAGAGCACGCCGCGCTCCTGGAGGTTGGTCATCGCGAACGCGGTGACGGCACCGGAGCGGTCGGCCACCAGCGAGCCGTTGTTGCGGGTCGTCAGCGTGCCGAACCAGGGCTCGTGGCCCTCGTGGATGGAGTGGCCGATGCCGGTGCCGCGGGTCTGGGTCAGGAACTCGGTACGGAAGCCGATGAGACCGCGCGAGGGCACCACGAACTCCATGCGGACCCAGCCCGAGCCGTGGTTGGACATGTTGTCCATCCGGCCCTTGCGGACGCCCATGAGCTGGGTGACGGCGCCCATGTGCTCCTCGGGCACGTCGACGGTCATGCGCTCGACCGGCTCGTAGACCTTGCCCTCGACGTCCTTGGTGACGACCTGGGGCTTGCCGACGGTGAGCTCGTAGCCCTCCCGGCGCATGGTCTCGACGAGGATGGCGAGCGCCAGCTCACCACGGCCCTGGACCTCCCAGGCGTCGGGCCGCTCGGTGTCGAGGACGCGCAGGCTGACGTTGCCGATCAGCTCGCGGTCGAGACGGTCCTTGACCTGGCGGGCGGTGACCTTGCGGTCCTTGACGGCCGCCTTCGCGTCGGCGCCCTTGCCGGAGCCGCCGCGGCCGACCATCGGCGAGGTGTTGGTGCCGATCACCATCGAGATCGCGGGCTCGTCGACCGTGATCAGCGGCAGCGGGACCGGGTTCTCGGTGTCGGCCAGGGTCTCGCCGATCATGATGTCCGGGATACCGGCCACGGCGCAGATGTCGCCCGGACCGGCCTTCTCGGCGGGCTTGCGGGTGAGCGCCTCGGTCATCATCAGCTCGGAGATGCGGACGTTGGCGATGCTGCCGTCGCGCTTGATCCAGGCCACGGTCTGGCCCTTGCGCAGCTCGCCCTGCTCGACGCGGAGCAGCGCGATACGGCCGAGGAAGTTGTCCGCGTCCAGGTTGGTGACGTGGGCCTGGAGCGGCGCGCCCTCGTCGTAGGTCGGGGCCGGGATGTGCTCCAGGATCGTGGAGAAGAACGGCTCCAGGCTGGTGGAGTCGGCCGGCACGGTGCCGTTCTCCGGCTTGGTCAGCGAGGCGATGCCGTCACGGCCGCAGGCGTAGACGATCGGGAACTCGATCTGCTCCTCGTCCGCGTCCAGGTCCAGGAAGAGGTCGTAGGTCTCGTTGACGACCTCGTCGATCCGGGAGTCCGGGCGGTCCGTCTTGTTGATGCACAGGATGACGGGCAGGCGCTGCTGGAGCGCCTTGCGCAGCACGAAGCGGGTCTGCGGCAGCGGGCCCTCGGAGGCGTCCACCAGCAGCACGACGCCGTCGACCATCGACAGACCGCGCTCGACCTCGCCGCCGAAGTCGGCGTGGCCGGGGGTGTCGATGATGTTGATGGTGATCGGGTCCCCGCCGTCCTTGGGGTGGTACTTCACCGCCGTGTTCTTGGCGAGGATCGTGATGCCCTTCTCACGCTCCAGGTCGTTCGAGTCCATCATGCGGTCGTCGACCGAGTCGAGCTGGTGGGCGGCGAAGGCACCGGCCTGCTTCAGCATGCCGTCGACGATGGTCGTCTTCCCGTGGTCGACGTGGGCGACGATGGCGACGTTGCGGATGTCGTGGCGCGTGGCCATGAAGGCGTACTCCTGGAGTGTGAGGAAGGCCGTTCGCGTACGTCCGTGTGACGCGGGCCCTGCCGGGCTGGACACGCCACGGCCTTACCCCATGGTACGTGGCCCCGGCGGGGGTGGCTTTCGCAGGGCCGGGGGGCTCAGTCGCCGGAGGGTGCGGGCGAGGGCCTGGCCCCCTTCTTGAGGAAGCCCATGTCCTCGTAGACGGGTGTGCGGAACCCGAACGAGCCGGCGTTCGCCAGGCCCTTCTTCGCGGCCGTCAGCTGGGGGCGCTGGTAGAGCGGGATGGAGCCGGCGGCGGCCCAGATGCGCGAGTCCGCCTTGCGCAGCAGGGAGCGGCTCTCGCTGCCGTCCAGGGTGGACGCGGCCTGGTCGAAGAGCTGGTCGACCTGGTCGGTGCCGACGCGGGTGTAGTTCTGCTCGACGTCGAGGGAGCCGTCGGCGGCCGGGACCGGCTTGGCGTAGACGGGCCGCGCGTCGGTCGCGGGAAAGGCGGAGGCGGGCCAGGAGTACAGGGCGAGGTCGAACTGGCCGGACGCGATGTGGTCCTTGAAGTAGCTGTCGTCGGGGACCTTGGTGATCTGCGTGGTGATGCCGACCCGCTCGAGCATGCGGCCGATCCGGTCGGCGACGGTGCGCAGCACCTCGGAGCCCGCTCCCGACGGGAGCACGAAGCTCAGGGTGAGCGGCTTGCCGTTCTTGGCCAGCGGGCGGGCCGCGAGACCCGCCGGGGCGGCGGTGCCCTTGGGGGCGTAGGCGCCGGGGACGCCGCCCTGCCGCCCGGTGTACTGCCGGCCGTCGGCGAGGTGCTTGCCGCCCTCCTCGCCCCCCTTGCCGTTCTCCTGCCTCGGCGCGTGGTCCCTGGGGTCCTTGTCGTCCCCGCCGCGGCTGTCCCCGTTCTTGTCGTCCTCGCCGACGATGTACGTGCCGTCGTCGCCGTCGGACTCGTCGTCGGACTTCTTGCCCGCCGCGCCCGCGGCCTTCTCGCCCTTGTCCTTCTCCTTCTCCTTCTCCTCGGCGAGCGGACCGCCGCGCACCCAGCCGGCGTCCTCGAGCAGCGCCTGCGCCTTCGCGGTGTCCTGGCCGCCGAGGGCGCCGCTGCCGTCGGCGTAGACGGCCTGCCCGGACAGGGCGAGATGGCTGCCGACGGGCAACGCGGGCAGCCCGAGCGGCTTGAGCACGGTCCGGGCCAGCGAGAGCCGGTCCAGGGCGCGGGCCACGGCCCGGCGGACGCGCTCGTCCGCCAGGGGGCCCTTGGAACCGTTCAGGGCGAGCTGGGTGTAGGCGGGCTCCAGCGACTTGCGGACGGTGAAGCCCTGCAGGGCCTTGGCGGGGGCGCGCCGGGAGCCGGGGCCCATGAGCGGGGTGCCGGTGCCGTTGGCGCGGCCGGCCAGGGCGAAGCGGTCGGCGTCGGACGGGTCGATCTCGGCCAGGTCGAGCTTCCCGTCGGCCAGCGCCTCGGCCCGCTTGTCGAGCGGCACGGCCTTCAGGTCGATCGCGTCGAGCTTGGCGGGCCGGCCCCACCAGCGCGGGTTGCGGACCAGGGTGACCTGGTCGTTCTTGGTGTCGACCTGCTTCAGCGAGAAGGGTCCGGCGGTGACCTTGAGCTTGCGGCGCGCGCCGTCGTTGAAGGCGTCCGGCGTCCCCATGACGTCCTTGGGGTACAGCGGCGTGAACAGCGACCGCCAGTCGGCGTACGGCTTCGCGAAGGTGACCTTGACCTCCAGGTCGCTGGCGCCGCGCTCGATCTTCCCGATGCGGTCGTAGCCGGCGTTGCGGGCCGTCCAGTACGCGCTGTCCTTGCCGGACAGGGCGCGCCACTGGGCGGCGAAGTCGGCGGCGCCGATCTCCCGGCCGTCGCTCCACACCGCCTGCTGGTTGAGCTTGTAGACCACGACCTGCTTGGGCTCGGTCTTGACGACCTTGGCGGACTCCAGGTAGTCGGCGTTGCGCACCGGCCGCCCCTTGCGGTCCATCCGGTACATCGACGGCAGGACGGCCTGCGCGATCCGTCCGGTGGCGGCGTCGGCGTCCGACTGGAAGGAGTTGAGCGTCTCCGGCACGTCGTCCACGGCCCAACGCAGTGTGCCGCCGTCGGCGACCAGGTCGCGCGCGGCGGGCGCGACGTCCGGCCCCGCGAGCGGCTTGCCCGCCGGGTCCTCGGCGCTGCAGCCGGTGAGCGCGGACACGGCGAGCGCGCCCACGGCCAGGAACGCGGCCGACCGCAGTGCAGCGCTGGGACGGACAGGCACGGGTCCGACGCCGTCGTGGGACATCTCTTCCTACCTCCGAGCAGCCGCTCCGGCCGGGGACATAAATGGGGCTCTGATCACATTTGGCGGTATTTTGGAGCTGATCAGATCTATGGCCCCACTGAAGAGGAAAGGGTTCGTCTCTCGACGGCGACACGGCGGCGGGCGCGGGGAAGGTCACTCGTGCGGCGCAACGTGCGCCGGGGGCGCATACAGAGCGCATGCGGGCGTGCACGTGGAGGCGTGCAATCCGCCAATCGCTGCACATCCCTTCCCACCGGCAGGTGTGACGCGCAACACTCGCAGGCGCATGAACGTTGCCACCTGGGGCCCGACGGCCCATGGAAGTGAGGTCACGTCATGTCCGTGCAAGACGACCTGACGACAATGCAGCGCTGCCTGGACGACCTGTCCCGGTCCGTGGGCCGCCTGGAGAAGCAGCTGGGCAGTGGCGGGCTGGACATGCGCCGCGTCCGCGCCGACGCCGACCACCTGCGCGAGAGCGTCGCGCTCCTGCGCGCGGCGGCGTCGAGTCCGGCCGCACCACGCAAGCCCGAGCTCGTCACCATCCCCGACACCCCGTACGACGACTCGCTGTGGGTCGACACGGACGACGAGGGACTGGGTGCGCACCACGGCGACCACCACTGAGCGCCCCCCGACACCGACCGGAGTCATGAGTTGGCCACTGGTACGGAACCACATCTGAACAGCGGCGGCGTACGGACCGGTACGCGCGCCGCGATCGACGCCCCGCACCTGCGCACCGACCGCTGGTGGCTGGCCCCCGCCGCCACCGCGGCCGGTCTGCTCGCCTTCATCGTGTACTCCACGTGGCGGGCCTTCGCGAACGCGGACTACTACTCGGCGCCGTACGTCTCCCCGTTCTACTCGCCCTGCCTGGCGACCAACTGCCAGCACATGCCCTCGGGCCCCAACGCCGATCTCTTCGGCGACTGGTGGGCGATCTCCCCGGCGATCATCATCCTGATCTTCCCGCTGGGCTTCCGTCTGACCTGCTACTACTACCGCAAGGCCTACTACCGGGGCTTCTGGGCGTCCCCGCCGGCCTGCGCGGTGGCCGAGCCGCACAAGAAGTACACCGGCGAGACGCGCTTCCCGCTGATCCTGCAGAACATCCACCGGTACTTCTTCTACGCGGCGATCCTGGTCGCGTGCGTGCTGACGTACGACACGGTGCTGTCCTTCCGCGACACGGACGAGAACTGGGGCCACATGGGCCTCGGCACCGTCGTGTTCCTGGTCAACATCGCGCTGATCTGGGCGTACACGATCTCCTGCCACTCCTGCCGGCACATCGTGGGCGGCAAGCTCAAGCACTTCTCCAAGCATCCCGTGCGCTACCGGGCCTGGCAGTTCGTCGGAAGACTGAACGCCCGTCACATGCTGCTCGCCTGGGCGTCGTTGGTGAGCGTGGCGGTCGCCGACTTCTACGTCTATCTGCTCGCCTCGGGCGCTTTCGACGATCCGCGATTCTTCTAGTGAGTGGGGCCTTGTGATGTCCGTGGTCGACCGCCAGGAGTGGGACGTGGTCGTGGTCGGTGCCGGGGGCGCCGGACTGCGTGCCGCCATCGAGGCGCGCGAGCGAGGAGCCCGCACGGCAGTCATCTGCAAGTCCCTGTTCGGCAAGGCGCACACGGTGATGGCCGAGGGCGGCATCGCCGCGGCGATGGCCAACGCCAACGAGCACGACAGCTGGCAGGTCCACTTCCGCGACACGATGCGCGGCGGCAAGTTCCTCAACCAGTGGCGGATGGCCGAGCTGCACGCCCAGGAGGCCCCGCAGCGGGTGTGGGAACTGGAGACCTGGGGCGCCCTGTTCGACCGCACGAAGGACGGCCGGATCTCCCAGCGCAACTTCGGCGGCCACGAGTACCCGCGCCTGGCGCACGTCGGCGACCGCACCGGACTCGAGCTGATCCGCACGCTCCAGCAGAAGATCGTCTCGCTCCAGCAGGAGGACAAGAAGGAGACCGGCGACTACGAGTCCCGCCTGAAGGTCTTTCAGGAGTGCACGGTCACCCGGATCCTGAAGGACGGCTCACGCGTCTCCGGCGTCTTCGCCTACGAGCGTGAGAGCGGCCGCTTCATGGTGCTGGAGGCCCCCTCCGTCGTGATCGCGACCGGAGGCATCGGCAAGTCCTTCAAGGTGACGTCGAACTCGTGGGAGTACACGGGGGACGGGCACTCGCTCGCGCTGCTCGCCGGAGCGCCGCTGCTGAACATGGAGTTCGTGCAGTTCCACCCGACCGGCATGGTCTGGCCGCCGTCGGTGAAGGGCATCCTCGTCACGGAGTCCGTGCGCGGCGACGGCGGGGTGCTGCGCAACTCCGAGGACAAGCGGTTCATGTTCGACTACATCCCCGACGTCTTCAAGGAGAAGTACGCGGAGTCGGAGGAGGAGGCGGACCGCTGGTACGAGGACCCGGACAACAACCGGCGTCCCCCCGAGCTGCTCCCCCGCGACGAGGTCGCCCGGGCGATCAACTCCGAGGTGAAGGCGGGCCGCGGCTCCCCGCACGGCGGGGTGTTCCTCGACGTGTCGACGCGTATGCCCGCCGAGATCATCAAGCGCCGGCTGCCCTCCATGTACCACCAGTTCAAGGAGCTGGCGGACGTGGACATCACGGCGGAGGCCATGGAGGTCGGCCCCACCTGCCACTACGTGATGGGCGGCATCGCGGTCGACTCCGACTCGGCGGCGGCGCGCGGGGTGCCGGGGCTGTTCGCCGCCGGTGAGGTCGCGGGCGGCATGCACGGATCGAACCGGCTGGGCGGCAACTCCCTGTCCGACCTGCTGGTGTTCGGGCGCCGGGCGGGCTGGCACGCGGCCGAGTACGCGACCGGGTCGGCGGGCGGGCGTCCGCCGGTGGACGACGTCCAGGTCGACGCGGCCGCGGCGGAGGCCCTGCGGCCGTTCTCCGCGGAGGGCCCGGCACCCGGCGAGGACGACGGCCGCCCGCCGGAGAACCCGTACACCCTGCACCAGGAGCTCCAGCAGACCATGAACGACCTGGTCGGCATCATCCGCCGCGAGGGCGAGATGGAACAGGCCCTGGAGAAGCTGGCGGACCTTCGGGTACGGGCCCGCCGGGCCGGTGTCGAGGGCCACCGCCAGTTCAACCCCGGCTGGCATCTCGCACTGGACCTGCGCAACATGCTGCTGGTCAGCGAGTGCGTGGCGCGGGCGGCGCTGGAGCGCACGGAGTCGCGCGGCGGCCACACCCGCGAGGACCACCCGGACATGGAACGCACGTGGCGCAACGTCAACCTGCTGTGCCGACTGACCGACCCCACGGGCGGGTTGGCGGCCACGGACCCGGTCCGCGGTCAGATCACCCTCACCCGGGAGACCACCGATCCCATCCGCGCCGACCTGCTCGCTCTCTTCGACAAGGAGGAGCTGGTCAAGTACCTCGCCGAAGAGGAGCTGTACGAGTGAGCAGCTACGAGGCCCGCTTCAAGGTATGGCGGGGCGATCCGAAGGGCGGCGGCCTGGAGGACTTCACGGTCGACGTCAACGACGGCGAGGTGGTGCTGGACATCATCCACCGCATCCAGGCCACCCAGGCCCCCGACCTCGCCGTGCGCTGGAACTGCAAGGCGGGCAAGTGCGGTTCGTGCTCGGCGGAGATCAACGGCCGGCCGCGCCTGATGTGCATGACCCGTATGTCGGTGTTCACCCGGGAGGAGACCATCACGGTCACCCCGCTGCGGGCCTTCCCGGTCGTCCGCGACCTCGTCACCGACGTCGGCTTCAACTACCAGAAGGCGCGTGAGGTCCCGGCCTTCGTGCCGCCGGCCGGACTCGCCCCCGGCGAGTACCGGATGATGCAGGAGGACGTGGACCGCTCGCAGGAGTTCCGCAAGTGCATCGAGTGCTTCCTGTGCCAGGACACCTGCCATGCGGTCCGCGACCACGAGGAGAACAAGCAGGCGTTCGCCGGACCGCGCTTCCTGATGCGCGTCGCCGAACTCGACATGCACCCGCTGGACGCGGCCGCCGACACCGGCCTGGACCGCAAGAAGACCGCCCAGGACGAACACGGCCTCGGCTACTGCAACATCACCAAGTGCTGCACGGAGGTCTGCCCCGAGGGGATCAAGATCACGGACAACGCGCTGATCCCCCTCAAGGAGCGGGCGGTCGACCGCAAGTACGACCCGCTGGTGTGGCTGGGATCGAAGATCAGGAGGCGGCAGACCTGACGCGGGCCGAAGCCCGCGCTCAGCGCACCCAGCCCTCCCGGTAGGCCGACCAGTCGCCTTCCGTGGCCGCGAAGTCGACGTAGAGGGCGACGCCGAAGTTCTCGCGGCCCGCGTCCGTGCGGGAGAGGCCGAGACGAACCCCGCGGACGGCGGCGGGGACCGTCTCGGCGCGCGCCCGGTGACCGAAGCGGTTCTCGTGGTAGAAGGGCAGGCCCATGAGGAGGTCCGTCGACTTCGGGGTGACCTCCAGGGCGAGCGAGGTCTGCTCGGCGACGTAGCCGCCGTACAGGCTCTGCAGCGGCTGCATGGTGTCGTACGACATCACGGCGATCTGGTCGACGCGGCGCGCCACCTGGCCGAAGTACGCCTGCGACCACCACTTGGGATGGCCGGTGAGCGTGCCCCAGAGGGAGTGGAAGGCGGGGAGCGGGTCGATCTGGTGGGCCGCGACGGAGAGCGGGACGCCGGCGGCCGCGGTGACCCTGTGCAGGGCGTCGAGAAGGGCCAGGTAGTCGCGGTCGCCCGAGTGCAGGGGTTCGAGGTCGAAGTGGGCGCCGTCGAAGCCTGCCGCCAGGACCTGCCGGGTGGAGGTGACCACGGCGGCCCGGGTCGCCGGCCGCTCCAGCCGCATTCCGTCGGGCCCCTCGCTCGCGAGCACGTCCCCGAGCCAGGCCTGGACGCGGATGCCGGGGGCCGCCCGGTGGACGGCGCCGATGAGCCGGCGCGCCCCGGGGTAGTCCGAAGCGGGCAGGGTGCCGTCGTGTTCCAGCGGGCCGGCGTGCACGTACAGGTCGCGGATGCCGGTGTTCCTCAGGCGGCGCGCGAGGGCCGTGACGTCCGCGTCCGTCCTGCGGCCGTCGACCCAGGCGTGGCCGAGCCAGATCGCGTCCCGGTTCCTGGTGTGCGTGCCGGCCGCCGGATCGCCGTTGTAGTTCAGGCGCAGCGCCAGCTCGGCGGCGAGCACCGGGAGGAGGAGCAGCAGGACCAGAGCCAGGGCGGCGCGTCCGAGCCTGCGGCGCCGTTTCGCCCCGCGTGCGGCCGCGGGGTCGTGGGGCGCGGTGTCCGTCGCGGCCCGCGCCGCCGTCTCCTCCTCGGCGGCCGGCTCCCCCGCCGTCTGCGCCGTCGGCTCCATGGCCGCTCCCCCTCCGCCGTCCGCCGTCTCGCTCGTCCGTCTCCCCGGGCCGCCACCGCCCCACCCCGGACGTATCCCGGTCGCGCACCCGCATTCCTGCTCATACGCTCCGAAATGTGACGCCACCCTTGATCCGGGGCCGGCCGCGGCGGGCCGCCTCCCACATATCCGCGCGGGTCGCGCACGCCCTGGTGGGGGGCATCGCCGGGGTCGTGTGGCTGGTGCTGCCCTGGATGACGATCAACCACCACGTGCCGGTTCCGGCCACCCGCGCGGCCCCCTCCGCCCCGAGCGCCGCCGGGGCCGAGCAGGACGAGACGTCGGCCACCGCGCTGCTGCTGCCGCTGGTGGCGGTGATCGTGGTGGGCGTGCTCGCGGGCTACGGGTACGTGCGCCGCACCCGGCGGGCCCGGACCCGTACGACGCCGGGCGGCGCCGTCGTCCCCGCCGTCCCGGCCGCGGGGCCGCTCTCCGAGGACGACGAACGCGCGCGGGCGGCCCTGGTCGAGGCGGACGACTGCGTCCGCACCAGCCGGGAGGAGCTCGGCTTCGCCGAGGCGCAGTGCGGTGCCGACGCCGTGGCACCGTTCGCCCTGGCCGTACGGGACGCGGGATCGGAGCTGGCGGCCGCCTTCCGGATGCGGCAGCAGTACGACGACGGGGTCCCGCAGGACGAGGCGTCCCGGCGGCACGCGCTCGCGGGGGTCGTCGGACGGTGCCGGGAGGCGGGACGGCGGCTGGACGCGGAGGCCGCGGCCTTCGACCTGCTGCGCGCGCCCGCGCCGGGCGGCCCGGCCGCCGCGCTGGAGCCGGCCGAGGCCCGGTTCCGCGAGCTGACCGCGCGCACCGCGGCCGCGCAGACGGCGCTGGCCGGCGCCACCGGACGGTACGGTCCCGCCGCGACCGCCGCCGTCACCGGTCACGTCGAACAGGCCAAGGACCGCCTGGTGTTCGCCACGGTCGGGTTCAACCAGGCCCGCCAGCGCGCCGACGCGGGGGACGGCGAGGGCGCGGCCCGTCATCTGCGCGCCGCCGAGGGCGCGACCGCCCAGGCGGACGTCCTGGTGACCTGTGTCGAGCGCCTCGCCGCGGATCTGACGGCCGCCGCGGAGCTGGTGCCGGCCGCGCTGACGGGCGCGGAGGCGGAGCTCGACACCGCGAGGACCTCGGACACGGCCCTCCCCACGGGCGAGTTGCACGCCCTCGCCGGGCGCGCCGACCTGGTCCTGACCGCCGTACGGGAGGAGGTGACCGCCGGGCCGTACGACCCGCTCGACGCGCTGCGGAAGATCACGGGGGCCGTCGCGCCGCTGGCCACCGGGCGGGCCGGCGCACTGCCGGCCGGCGCGCTGCTCGCCGCGCGCAGCGCCGTCGCCCTCGCCGACGGCTTCGTCGCGGCGCACCGGGGCGCCCTGGGCAGCACCGCCCGCACCCGGCTGGCCGAGGCGGAACGACTGCTCGGCGCCGAGCCCCCCGACCCGGGGGCCGCCGACGCCCTGGCCCGCCAGGCCCTCGCGCTGGCCGAGCAGGACGTGCGGATCTACGGCAATCCGATCGCCGGCGCGGCCGAGCACGCGAGCGGTGCCGCCGGAGCCGTCGTCGGCGGAGTCCTCCTGGGCGGAGGCCCCGACGGCGGCCCGCCCGCGAGCTTCGGCGGACCGCGCACCCGCGCCCGCCGGGGGAAGCCCGGCTGAGGGCGCTCGCGACACCTCCTAGAACAGGCTCAGCAGAGCCTCCGCCGGATCGGCCAGCCCCGTCTCCCCGTCCGGCAGCGGCAGTTCGAACCAGACCGTCTTGCCGCGCGGTGTGCGGCGCGAGCCCCAGGCGGCACTGAGCAGACCGACGAGCTGCAGGCCGCGGCCGCCCTCGTCGGTGTCGCGGGCGCGGCGGCGGCGTGGCTGGACCAGGCCGGAGTCCCAGACCTCGCAGACCAGGGTGCGGTCGAGCAGGAGCCGGAGCCTTATCTCGCCCTCGCCGTAGCGCAGGGCATTGGTGACCAGCTCGCTGACCAGCAACTCCGTGGTGTCCACCAGGGGTTCGAGATCCCACGACAGCAGCTGGCCGCGGGCGTACTCGCGGGCCCGGCCCACGCTGCGCGGCTCGCGCGGCAGCGTCCAGTCGCCGACCGAGTCGGTGGGCAGGCCCTGGACCCGGGCCATCAGCAGCGCGATGTCGTCCTCGCCGTGGTGGGTGTCGAGGGTGTTGAGGACGTGGTCGCAGACGTCCTCCAGGGGGCGGCTGGGGTCCGTGAGCGCCCCGACGAATGCCTGCAGGCCCTCGTCCAGGGGGTGATCGCGGCTTTCGACCAGTCCATCCGTGTAGAGCGCGAGCAGGGCGCCTTCGGGCAGTTCGACCTCCACCTCCTCGAAGGGCTCGCCCCCGACACCGAGCGGCATGCCCGGCGGCACGTCCAGCATCAGCGCGTCCTCGCCGGGTTCGACCAGCACGGGCGGCAGATGCCCCGCGTTGGCGAAGGTGCAGCGGCGGGTGACGGAGTCGTAGACCGCGTAGACACAGGTCGCGAGGTACACCTCGGAGAGGTCCGCCTCCCGGGGGCGGCGGGCCGACCGGGTCGCCTGCTGGACGCCGCCGGGGGCGCCGAGACCGCGGGCGATCTCGTCCAGCGCGCTCAGCACCTCCGCCGGTTCGAGGTCGAGGAGCGCCAGCGTCCGCACCGCGGAACGGAGTTCGCCCATCGCCACCGCGGCGCGCAGCCCGCGGCCCATCACGTCCCCGACCACCAGCGCCGTCCGGTGGCCGGGCAGTTCGATGACGTCGAACCAGTCGCCGCCGACCTCGCTCGGGCGGTCCGCGGAGGAGGCGCCGGGCAGATAGCGGCAGGCGATGTCCAGGCCGGAGGCCACCGGGTCGCCGGGCGGAAGCAGCGACCGCTGCAGGATCAGCGCGCGTTCGTGCTCCCGCCGGTACAGCCGCGCGTTGTCGATGCACACGGCCGCCCGCGCGGCGAGCTCCACCGCCAGATCCCGGTCCCGGTCCCCGAACGGCTCGCTGCCCTTGGTCCGGGCGAACTGCGCCAGTCCTACGACGGTGTCGTGGGCGACCATGGGCACGGCCAGCGTGGACTGGACGAGACCGCCCTCCTCGGCGGGCACGAGCCGGGGCCGGGCGGTGCGCAGGGCGTCCGCACAGGGGGAGTTGAAGGGGTAGTGGTGGACGGCGCCCACGGCGACGGGCGCGCCCCCGCCCACGAAGGGCGCGTCGGAGACCGCGCTGGCGAACGCGACCCGGCGCAGCTCCGCGCTGCTGTCGGCGAGTCCGGGCGGTGTCTCGTCGCCCGCGAGCAGCCCCTGGTAGAGGTCGACCGTCGCGAGGTCGCAGAAGCCGGGGACGACGACGTCGAGCAGTTCGCGGGCCGTGGTCTCCAGGTCCAGGGAGTTGCCGATGCGGGCCCCGGCCTCGTTCAGAAGGGCGAGATTGCGCCGCGCGGCGGCGGCCTCGCGGGCGGCCGCGCGGCGGGAGGTGATGTCGGTTCCGAGCCAGGCGATGCCGATGGGGCGGCCGGAGCCGCTGTGCACGCGGTAAAGGTTGATGGACCAGTGACGCCGGTCGTCCGAGCCCGGCACGAAGCCCGTGACGTGCATGTCCGTGATGGAGTCGCCGGTCTCCAGGACCCGGCGCAGGGTCGCCGAGACCCGTTCGGCCTCCGGGCTGCGCAGATAGTCGTGGACGCCGCGGCCGCGGTGGTCGTCGGGCGTGCCGCCGAACGTGCTGGCGAACTGCTGGTTGGCCCGCCGGATGCGCAGATCGGGGTCGATCAGCAGGAAGCCGAAGGGAGATTGACCGAAAATCGACTGCGAGGCGGCGAGGTCGGTCTCGATGCGGCGCAGCGTGCGGACGTCGACCACGATGCAGACGGCGGCCTTCTCGCCGTCCTCCGTCCGCGTCGGCATGACGTAGACCTCGGCGAGGGCCTCGCGCCCGCCGCCGTCCTCGGCCGTGCTCGGCGTACGGAACGGCACGACGCCCGTCCACTCCCGGCCGTCGAGGATCTCGGCCATCTTGCGCTGGCCCTGTTCACGCAGGCCGGGGTCGACGAAGGCCTCGATGGGGTCCATGCCGACCGCGTGCCCGGCGGAGATCCCGAAGAGCTGCTCGGCGCGCAGGCTCCACTGGTCCACGAGCCCGTCGGGGCCGATGGAGAAGGACGCGACCTTGATGTAGTCGTACATGGAACCGGGCGGGCTGCTCTGCCACATGGCGTCACCGGCGGGCGCGTCGTCACCGAGGCCGGTGTCCCGGCCCCCCGCGCGGGGGGCGTGGGGCTCCTCGTGGGCGGGCATGCCCGCCCCGCCCGCCGTGCCGCCCGGCGCGCCGGCCGCGGTCCCGTCCGCGGCCTTTGTCCTCGCGCCGTCCGACGGGTCCTCGGACTCCGTGGCCTTCGCTGGTATCTCGCTCACGCGAACCGTCCCCTCCAGCTCACCGCGTCCGGCATCGGTCACCGGGGGCGGCTGCCCGCAGTATCCAGCACTACGGCGCCGCACAACACGGTGTTCACGATCACAGCATGGTCCCGACGGTTTTCGGTCCCGGCTGCGACAACACTTCCAGTCTTCTAACCAGCCAACACCTCGTCGAATCACATGCGTCGCACCCTGCCGGCGGCCTGAACCGGCCGTTGTACGCGATCACGAACCGCGTACAGCCTCCGCGGACGGTCCGCGGCCGTTCGCACAGCGCACGGCGGGGCCGGACGCCGGGTCCGCTCAGCCCGGCACGGCGAGCTCGAACCACACCGTCTTGCCCGCCTCGCCGGGCCGGGTGCCCCAGCGGCGCGAGGCGAGGGCGACCAGCTGAAGTCCGCGTCCGCTCTCGTCCTCGGGGCGGGCCACGCGTTCGCGCGGCGGGTCCGGGAGGGGGTCGGAGACCTCCACCAGCAGCACGTCCTCCAGATTCGCGGGGCGCACGAGGCGCAGGCCGATGGGTCCGGTGGCGTGCCGCAGGGAGTTGGTCACCAGCTCGCTGACGAGCAGGGCGGCGAGATCGCCGAGGACATCGAGCTCCCAGGTGTGCAGCTGGTCACGGACGGCGGCGCGGGCCTTGCCAACGGCACCCGGCTGTGCGGGGAAGCTCCACTCGGCGCAGCCGTCTTCGGTGTCGATCACGCCGATCACTTCCCAGCCAAGCCCGCCCATGTCCGGTTTCGTGGGGTTAAGGGCCACATACCCGATATCCGGCAGCCAGTACCGTCGGGCACGGCGCACTGTGGCGCGAACAGCGCGGGAGGGGGCGCTCAGCGCGTCCCGGCGTCGAGTCCCGCGGTCGCCTCGCGCACCGCGGCCACGTCCTGGTCCAGCCAGTCCACGTCCCAGATCTCCTCGGGGGCGAGCCAGCGCAGTGCGTCATGGTCCTGGAGGGGCCGGGGGCCGGCGGAGCCGGGGTGCAGCCGGGCGGTCCACACCTGGAGGACGTACGGGGACCTCAGGGGCCACTCCCCCGGAATCCGCTCGACGGTCTCGGACTCGACGCCGAGTTCCTCGCACAGTTCGCGCACCAGGGCGGCCTCGGGCGTCTCGCCCGGCTCCACCTTGCCGCCGGGCAACTCCCAGCGGCCGGCCAGCTCGGCGGGCGCGCTCCGGCGCGCGGCGAGCAGGCGGCCGCCGTCGAAGAGAGCGGCTCCCACCACCACGATCCGTTCCGTCATGCGCGGGAGCCTACGGGACCGGGGGTCCGCTCGCGGAGCCGTGCACGGGCCGGTCAGGCGCGGGCGGCGTCTCCGTTCTGGCCGATGCGCTCGACCCAGTACAGCTGCTTGTGCTCACGGCGGTCGAGACTGTCCGCGATCTTCTGGGCCTCGGCCCTGGTCGCGTACCTGCCCACGCGGTAGCGATTGCCGTTGTCGTCCTGCCGTATGACGAGCCAGGGAAGTGTGATCGTGCTGTCGTTCATCACGCCCCACCGCTCCTTCCCGTCCTGGCCCGACCGCCGCCCGTCCGCGGTGCGCGCCGTGCCCCACCCGATAAGGAAACCGCAATCCGCATATGCCTGAGCCTACGCCTAACCTTTACGCAGCGAATACGACTTCTCACAAGGAGGTACGCAACCGGCCAGGCCCCAGGGGGCGCACGACAGGGAGTGCGCCGTGCCGGGACGACGACGCGTCCGGTCAGGGGCATGTCGGACATGGGCGGGAGCGACCTGCGAGAACGGCCAGAATCAACCGGCGGACGGGCGCGCTCCGGGGGCGCCCGTCCGGAGTCGCGGCGCGGGGGCGCCCGGGCCCGTCGCCGTGAGGGTGTGCGCTACTTCACTGGGAGGTGGTACGCGACGCGGTAGCGGTCGGCCGGGACGACGACGTCCGCGGTCTCCACGGGACGGCCCGAGGCGAAGAACGTCCGCTGGATGACGAGGACGACATGACCGGGGACACCGCCCAGGGCGTGCAGCTCCTCGGCGAGGCCGGGGCGGGCGCCGACCTCCTCGGTGACGTTGTCCACGATCACGTCGATCGCCGCCATGCGCTCGACGACGCCCATGCCGCCGAGCGGGCCCTCCTCGGGGAGCATCACGGGGGTGCGGCCGGTGACCGCGAGGGGTTCCCAGGAGGTGGAGAGCATCATCGCCTCACCGGCCTCCCGGAAGACGTATCTGGTGCACATCACGCGGTCGCCGGGCTTGAGCGAGAGGCGCTCGGCGACCGAGGCGCCGGCCTCGGTCTGGGCGCTGCTCGACTCCCAGGTGCCGCGCCCGTCGCCGTCGGCCTGCTCCTGGCGGAAGGGCGTGGCCCCGCCGGCCGGGCGGTAGCCGGAGCGGGCGACGCTGCGGGGCACCGGGCGCTCGCGGACGTACGTCCCCGAACCCGAGCGGCCCTCGACCAGGCCCTCCGCCATCAGCACCTTGCGGGCCTCCAGCGCGACGGTGTCCGAGACGCCGTACTCCTCGCGGATCCTGGCCTGGGAGGGGAGACGGGTGTGCGGCGGCAGCGAGCCATTGACGATCTTCTGGCGGAGATCACCCGCGACGCGCAGGTACGCCGGCTGCTCACCGAAAGTCACTGGCCGCTCCCATCAGGTTGTACAGACAGCAACAGCGTGGCAACCGTGGGTTCTGCGGTGCAAGTAAAGGCCAGAGAATCACTCGATGTAGTGACATGTGTGTGGGGAGGGCTTCACCCAGGCACTTTCTCCCCACTCCGACGGCGATCACACATCGAGTGCCGAACCACCGCCTCCGTCGTCCCGTCCGCCGCTCCCGTCGCCGGACACGGGCGGGGTCGTGGCCAGGCCCAAAGCCTTGCGTGCGGTGACGGAGGTGTCGGGGTCCGCGAGCACCATGGCGCGGTCGTAGTGCGCGGAGAAGCCGTCCGCGTCGGTCGCCTTCGCCGCCAGGGCCCACTCCTTGCGGCCCGCCGCCACGTTCGCGGCGACCTCGGCGACCGGCTTCCCGGCGGCCGCCGGCCAGGTGTGGCCGCGCAGCAGCCTGGTCTCCCGGGCGAGCGCGGCCGACATCTGCCCGGCCCACTCGCGGCTGCCCCGGAGGTCGTCGTCGGGGCTGTCCACGGGCTGCCGGTCCAGGGCGGCGTCCTCCACGTCGACCGCCTTGAGATAAGCGACCTGGTCGGCGTCCAGGCTCCGCTCGTCGTTGCGCAGCGAACCCGTCAGGCCGGCCGCCTCGCCGGTGCTGCCGAACAGGCAGGTGACCTCGCGGTCGCCGAATCCCCAGCTGTCCCGGGTCGGCGTCATGTAGTACACGTCGACGTGGTCCGGCACCGCCCAGGCGTCCATGGCGTAGCCGTAGCGCAGCGCGTAGCACCGGGCGTCGGCGATGTCCGCGACCTTGCCGTCGCCCGGGTAGGCGGAGCCGCCCCTCATCCGGAACACGGCGAAGACCTCACCGTCGTGCTGCTTGTCGCAGAGCACCTTGTCGACGTCGTAGGCCGTGCCCTCCAGGGAGCCGCCCGGCGCGTCGAAGCAGTCGCCCTCGGCGAGGGAGTAGGCGCTGCCGTGGCGGTCCGCGGCCTCCTTGACGCCGGACCAGACGGAGGAGTGCGCGCCGGTGGCCAGCGCCACCGCCCACAGCGCGAGCCCGACGGTGGACAGGACCGAGCCCGCGACGGCCATGCCCTTGCCGCGGTCGCCCCGCTTCCGGATCTGGGCGAGCGCGACGACGCCGAGCACCAGCCCGACGGCCGGGACGAAGCAGAGGATGCCGAGGACCAGGGAGGCGATGGCGACGCCGTTGACCGGGACCGGGCGGTTGACCGGGCTGTAGCCCTGGCCCCAGGGCCGGTACGGATACGGCCCCGGAGCGCCGTGGGGGCCCTGGGGACACGACGGGTCCCCGCCCTGCCGGTACGGCCCGGAGGGCCCGGGTGGCTGGTGGGGCCCGGGCGGCGGAGGTGTGGACACGGGCACCGTGCTCCTGCTTCGGACACTGACGCACTGGACCGGCGTACGACTGGGCGCATGGTATGCGTGCGGTGAGCGGGGACGGAACGGTGATCGCGGAACCCGTCGTCCGCGGTGAACGGCCTGGCCGCACGGTGGGCCCCGGGTCAGGAATCCGAGGCCGTGTCCCCGGCACCCGCGAGCCTGCGCTGCTCCTCCTCCACGATGCGCCGCGCGATGCCCGGGTCCGAGACGTCGATCGCGTCCGGGGTGGCGTCGGCGACGTCGCTGCGGCGGGCGTAAGCGTCGAAGAGGCGGTCCTTGTTCTCCAGGATGCGCAGCAGGCGTTCGTCGACGCTGTCGGTGGCGAGGAGGCGGTGCACCTGGACCGGGCGGATCTGGCCCATGCGGTGCGCGCGGGCCACGGCCTGGTGTTCCAGGGTGGGTTTGACCTGCGGCTCGCACAGGATCACCACGGACGCGGCCTGGAGGTTGAGGCCGACACCGCCGGCCTCGATCTGCGCCAGCAGCACCGCGTGCCCGTCGGCGGCGGCGAAGTCGTCCACCAGCCGCTGGCGCCGGACGGCGGTGACGGAACCGGAGATCGGGCCGAAGACGCCCTTGCCGAGGGTGTCCCGGACGGTGGCGAGGACCTCGCGGAAGTAGGAGAACACGACCACCTTCAGGCCGTTCTCGGCGGCCTCGGCGACCAGGTCGCGCAGCCGCTGCAGCTTCGCGGACGTCTCCGGGTCGGCGTACGCGGCCCTGCGCATCGCCATGAAGTTCCCCGCGGCGACCGCCGTGCCGTAGGCGTCCTGGTCCGCCGCGCCGAGCTCCTCCCACTCGTCGACCTGGAGCAGGGCGGGCAGCTCGGTGAGCACGTCCTGCTGGTTGCGGCGCAGGTAGGCGGGCGCGACCGATCTTCGGAAGACGTGCGGGCCGGCGACGGCGTCGCTGTCGCGTATGCCGGGCACCAGCTCCGGGCGGAGGAGGCGCACCAGGGCGCGGAACTCCTCGACGCGGTTCTCCATGGGGGTGCCGGTGAGGAAGAGGACGCGCTCGCAGGCCCGCGTCCAGCTCGCGATCGAGCGGGCGCGGCGGGTGACGGGGTTCTTCACGTAGTGCGCCTCGTCGACCACGAGCATGCCCGGCGGGGTGCCGTCCGGCGCGGGGAGCGTGTGCAGCAGGTCGAAGGTGGTGAGCGCGACACCGCCGCGCTCGCGCCAGGCGGCGTACGCGTCCTGCCGGTCCGGACCGTGCACCTGCACCGCGCGCAGGGTGCTGCGGGAGCGGATCTCCCGCGTCCAGTTGATGAGGACGCCGGCCGGGCACACCACCAGGAAGTGGGTCTGCCCCTCGGCCGCGAGGTGGGCGAGCGCGGCGATGGCCTGGACGGTCTTGCCGAGCCCCATCTCGTCACCGATGACGACCCGGCGCTGGGCGAGCGCGAATCGGGCACCGAAGGACTGGTACCCGCGCAGCGAGACCCGGCGGTGGGTGTCGTCCAGCGGCTGGGCGTGCACCCGCTCGGCCACCTCGGAGGGCAGGAAGCCCTCGGCGGCGGCCTCGTCCGTGCGGTGCTCGGAGACCTCGGCGAGCTGACTGTAGTACTCGGCGGAGCGCAGCTCGAAGTCGACCCAGGCCTCGATGTCGGAGGCAGGCCCGCGCAGCAGGTCGGTGGCGGCCTGGGTCAGCTGGAGCCGGGTGCCCCTGTCTCTGGCCTCGTCGGTCAGCGCGCGCAGCTCCGCCGCCGCCGCGAGGGCGGCCTGCTTGCGGCGCCGCCCGGTGAGGGCCAGCCGCAGCCGGCCGGTGGCCGGGCGGGCGGCGGGGAGCAACTCGCGCAGCCTGCGGTCGAGTTGCTCCGCGGTGTCCACGGCCCGGCGCAGTTCGGGCCCCGCCTCGACCAGGCGGTGCAGCGCGACGACCAGCGCGGTGGTGCGCGGCTCGGGCCGGTCGACGTCGATGCGGACGGTGACGGTCTCCTGCACCGCCCGGGCGATCTGCCGTGCCGCGGCCAGGGCCTGGTCGGCGGTCTGGGCGCCGACCCCGGGGATCTGCCGGAGCTCGTAGCGGCTGGCCTCGTACACCGCGCGCACGGAGGTGAGCCCGGCCGCCTCGACCGCCGCGAGGCGCAGTCGGCCCTCGGTGGCGTCCTTGAGCCGGCCGATCGGGATGGACGCCAGCTCCTCGACGACGAGTTCGTCCCGGAGCGGGGCCAGGGCGGAGCGGACGGCGTCGAGTGCGCGGGCGTGATCGGCGAGCACGGTGCGGGCGGCGTCGTGCAGCCGCGTGCCCCGCGTGCACAGCTCCCGGGCCCGCCGCCCCACGGGCGGCTCCCGCACCTCCCCCGCCTGCGCCATGCCACCCCTCCCGCGCCGCCCGTCCCGGTACGCACATCTTGGCACCGGGGTACGACAACCGGAGCGGTGGCGTACGTCCGGTTCATCCGCCCTCGGCGCGGTCGCCTGCGGCGGGAGGCGGCGCAGGCGCTCGTGACGGGAAGCGGCGCGGTCGCCTGCGGCGGGACACCCCACGATCGCCCACGGCGGGAAGCGGCTCCCTCGCGCACGGCGGGAGCCGGCGCACTCGCCCGCCGCGAGAGGCCGCACAGACGCCGGCGACGGGAAGCGGCTCAATCACCCGCGACGGGACACCACACGATCGCCCACGGCGGGAAGCGGCTCAGCCACCCACGGCGGAACGCCACACGATCGCCCACGGCGGGAAGCCGCTCCCTCGCGCACGGCGGGAGCCGGCGCACTCGCCCGCCGCGAGAGGCCGCACAGACGCCGGCGACGGGAAGCGGCTCAATCACCCGCGACGGG